>NVTQ01000120.1 GCA_002401635.1 Pseudomonadota bacterium | reverse complement strand
CATGATCTCTTTTGTGATTGATGTGATTTTGATGTCCATTTGAAGGGTTGTGATCCCATCAACTGTACCAGCCACTTTAAAGTCCATATCTCCCAAGTGATCTTCATCACCAAGAATATCTGAAAGAACAGCAAAGTCATCGCCTTCTTTGATCAAGCCCATTGCAATACCCGCAACAGGTTTTTTCAAAGGAACACCCGCATCCATCAACGCAAGTGATGTACCACAAACTGTTGCCATAAAAGAAGAACCGTTTGATTCTGTAATCTCTGAAACAACACGCATTGTGTAAGGGAAGTCTTCAGGGTCTGGAAGCATTGGGTGGATAGCACGCCATGCAAGCTTACCATGTCCAATTTCACGACGACCTGGAGGGCCGAAACGACGCGCTTCACCCACAGAGTATGGTGGGAAGTTGTAGTGCAACATGAAACGCTGCTTGGCAACGCCTTCCAAAGACTCAGTAGTCTGCATATCTGATTCAGTACCCAAGGTAATGGTGACCAAAGCCTGTGTTTCACCACGGGTGAACAATGCAGAACCATGTGTACGTGGCAAAATGCCAACCTGACAATCAATGGCGCGAACATCCGATGTTGAACGACCATCAATACGTGGGTTGCCATCAATGATAGAACGACGAACGACATTCTTTTCCAAGTTCTTCACAGCAGAAGTCACATCATTGCTTGAGAATGTACCTGGATTTTCTTCTGTGCCTGCAAACTTATCTTGCGCGCCACTACGAAGTGCTTCGATTTTTGCCGAACGAGCCGACTTATCAACCGTTGCATACGCATCACGAACATCTGCTTCAAGAGCTGCATTCACTGCYTCTTGAACATCTGCATTACCAGCAAGTTCAACAACCAATTTTTCTTTACCTGCATCTTTCGCYAAKGCTTCAATCGCATCAATAATCGGCGCATAACCTTCTTGACCGAAGATGATTGCATCAATCATTTGCTCTTCAGAYAATTCTTTGGCTTCAGACTCAATCATCAACACGGCACTGCGCGTACCTGCAACAATCAAATCAAGMTCAGAGTCTTTCATTTGTGCGTATGTTGGGTTCAATACAAATGCACCATCAATCAAACCAACACGTGATGCTGCAATTGGCTCTGCAAATGGRATGTCTGAAATCGCCAATGCCGCAGATACACCATTGATTGCTACGATGTCTGGATTGGTATCTTCATCCGCAGAGATTACCGTTGCAATCACTTGTGTTTCATGGAAATAGCCCTTTGGAAACAAGGGGCGAATTGGACGGTCAATCAAACGCGATGTAAGCGTTTCTTTTTCAGATGGACGACCTTCGCGCTTGATAAAACCACCCAAAAAGCGGCCAGCAGCGTAAGTTTTTTCTTGATAATGAACGGTCAAAGGCATGAAATCTACGCCTTGTAACGGTGTTTTAGCAGCTGTTGCAGCAACATGAACAACCACATCACCGACTTGCGCTAAAACTGAACCGCCAGCTTGACGGGCAACACGCCCTGTTTCAAAGCTAATTTCGCGACTGCCAACAGTCGCTTTGCTTGTTTTAATATTAAACATAACTTTCCTTTCTAGCATACAAGCCATCTCATATGCTTATTTTATTTGTAACGATTCAGTTCACTACTTATTTGACCGATAGCTGCGTTACAACATGCTCATTTACAAGAGCAAACTCCGCTTTCATTTCTTGCTATCAAACAAATCATCAGCAATCTGAATAGTTACATTTTTTAAATGTGCATGCTCATAACTGGGGAAAAGGAAATCGAAATAAAAACGGCCCCTGCTTAGTGAAAAACAGGAGCCGCTATTAACTTATGCTTCGCTTAGCGACGTAGGCCAAGCTTTTCAATCAATGCGTGATAACGACCAAAGTCTTTACCTTTAAGATATTTTAGCAGGTAACGACGACGACCAACCATCTTCAAAAGTCCACGACGTGAGTGATGATCTTTATGGTTGCTCTCAAAGTGACCGCTTAAGCCATTGATACGTGCAGTAAGCAATGCTACCTGTACTTCAGGTGAACCAGTATCACCTTCCTTGGTAGCAAACTCAGTAATAATTTCGTTTTTCTTTTCCACAGCTAGAGACATGTTTAATTTCCTTGTTTTCATTTAATAACTTTCAACCCAGACGGACATGTGGAACACATAGAACCCCAGAATTGAGAGCGCATAGTAGCCATGTCAATATCACAAGTCAAAATGTGAATGCTAAATGTGAATATAACCGTTAGGGAAGCGCTGATTAACTCTGGAGCATAGGCATTGCTTGCTGAAAAAGTACAGGGCAAGGCGTGAATTGCGGGCAATAGCTAGGCTATTGGCAATATTCACAACGCAGGCATGTGCTTTTTCAGGTGCGAGGACATGCTTCATGAGTTGTTCAGCACTTCCTTAGAGAGACAGCTTTACGGGGAATCCCACTGCTTGTATTTTACGACTCATCATCTCCATCCATGCTGAACTCAATGGCGAAATATTTTCTGCTTCAGGTTGTAATGATGGACGAGCTAAACCATATAATAGAACACCTTGAACAGGCACATTTCCTTCTTTTAAACGACCTAAAAATGCTAAATATGCAGAAATATCATCCTTACTTGGCTCTTCACCATGCCAAGCCAGCATGCATGTCTGAATCCAAGTCGGACAGACCTCTGCAACAGCCGTTACCTGCTTCAACAATAACGCCGCCGAAGCATCCACACCATTGATACGCTTAATAGCCGCATCCGCTCCCGCATCCACCTTCATCCAAACCTCACCCTTATGCCCTGCCATCAAATGCAAACCACGTTGCACATGGGTTTTATGAATATAGGAACCATTGCTAATCAAGCGAATAGGAATCACGCCAAGCAATGAGAATGCACCCATTACTTCCAAAATGATACCGACAACTTTATCAAAGCTTTGGCAACTGGTCGGCTCGCCATTACCTGAAATAGCTATATCACATAGCTGCCGACAATCTTCTGGCACGCGCTCCTGCATAAAATCGCCATGTAGCACATCATCCAACATKGCTGYTAGCTCATGACGTAATACATCCAAATCAATAACTGGCGCAACACCTCGCACTAAATTCGGCACTTGGCAATAAGCGCAATGCCAATTACAAGCATTGTTCGGATTAAGATTGATACCCACCGATACGCCACCTGCTCGACGTGATATAACGGGATAAATATAAGTCATGCCCGCCGCATCACGATCATGGTTATTCGCACTCAATACTTTCGTCATGATACGCTCACTTTACACATGGCTGATGTTAAAGTGCTTAAATCATTCGATTTCATCACAAAAGGCGGCATGGTATAAATTAGTTTTCCAAACGGGCGCAGCCATACACCTTGCTCAATCAGTCTTTCCTGAACCTTTTGCACATCCACAGGCTCTTTCATCTCAATCACACCAATCGCACCCAACACACGAACATCAGCAACAGCTTTATCATTTCGACATGGCTCAAGACCATCTAATAATTGTTGCTCAATGAATTGAACACGCTGCTGCCACGGTGRATCCAAAAGCAAGCGAAGCGATGCAAGTGCCACCGAACATGCCAAAGGATTCGCCATAAAAGTTGGGCCATGCATCAATACGCCCTGATTATCAGCATGAATGCCTTCACAAACCTTTGTAGAGCATAAAGTGGCTGCCAAACTCATATAACCACCTGTTAATGCTTTGCCCACACACATAATATCAGGTTGAATATCGCCATGCTCACAAGCAAACAACTTACCTGTACGCCCAAACCCTGTGGCAATCTCATCAACAATAAGTAATACATCATATTCATCACAAAGCTTACGAATTTCTTTTAACAACTCGGATGAATAAAAGCGCATACCACCCGCACCTTGCACAATCGGCTCAATCACCACCGCTGCCAGCTCTTCATGATGCTCTTTTATTTGCACAGTAAAGGCTTCGATATTTACATCAAAAAAATGATGCTTGGGCAATGCATCGGCAAATATATGATGCATGCCCGAAACAGGATCACATATCGACATCGCACCAAAGGTATCACCATGATAAGCGTGTTTGAGAGCCAAGAATTTACTTTTCTTCACATGCCCTTGTGCCTGCCAATATTGCAATGCCATTTTCATTGCCACTTCCACAGAAACTGAGCCTGAATCAGCAAAGAACACATGCTGCATATTGGATGGTACAATCGAAAGCAATAACCCTGCAAGTTCTGCCGCTGGCCTATGCGTCAAACCACCGAACATCACATGCGCCATATCTTTGAGCTGCGTTTCAATGGCAGCATTCAATTCAGGCACATTATAACCATGAACCGCACACCACCACGATGCCATGCCATCAATAACCTCACGCCCATCTTCAAATGTTAGCCGAACACCAGAAGCAGACTTTACTGGATATACAGGCGCAGGGTTTTGCATAGAAGCATAGGGGTGCCAGACATGAGTTTTTTCAAACAACCACAAATCATTCATAGCCTACCCACCAAGAAGCCGACGCTCTAATAATTGCTGCATATCGCGACGACCATCAGCAATCAATAAAGCATCTTCTGCAAGCACTACTTTTCCTTCTTCAATTTGTTTGTTTCCCAAAGCTAATAGTTTAAGCATTGCCATGGTTTCCTGCGTCTTCTCATAGCTATGAACATCCTGAATCACAACCTTAGCTTCACCATTTTGGGTAATCACCAAAGGCTCGCGCATATTCCGAACAATGTCAGCAGCATGGCTTTTCAGATAACTAATCGGCTTAATTTGACTGGATAATTTCATAAAAACTCCCAAATACCATAAAGACTGACCCGAACCCATTATTCGCCAATCAAACATTGAGCCAGAGTCTCACTGCTTTATCCAGCACCTCTCTTTGTTTTATACCCAGAGAACCAATACTGCTTTCAATTCTGTCTGCACGAATCGCTGTTAATTTATCCACCATCACTTGTGAATCCTTCTTCAAGCCTGTTTCGCTGTTAGATGGAATGTCCATACGAAACAATGGAGCTTCCACAATATGCGAGGTGATCGGACAAACGACAATACTAGCATGAGTCGGATTAAACAAATCTGACTGGATAACTACAGCGGGTCGTGGTTTGCCATCATCTCCAGACATAGCACATACAACCACATCTCCACGCTTCATACATGCCAACCACGCGTATCATGCGCATCTTCCCATGCCTTATCTTCACCCGCCAAATCCATTTGGTTGGCAAATAGAGATTGCACTTTGGCTTCTTCCTTAAGCAGGTCAGGCGCATGGCTATCAAGATATTCCTCAATCGCATGAATAATAATCCCATTCTTACGACGATGAAG
>NVTQ01000119.1 GCA_002401635.1 Pseudomonadota bacterium | reverse complement strand
TTGGTTTGGAGCTTGAAGAAAAAATTGAAGTAGAAAAAGATGCTGGTTTGGGAAATGGCGGTTTGGGTCGTTTGGCAGCATGTTTTATTGATAGTTGTGCAACCTTACAATTGCCAGTGACGGGTTATGGCATCCGTTATGAATATGGCATGTTTCGTCAGTTCATTGTTGATGGTCATCAGCAGGAAGGGCCAGATCACTGGTTGCGTAATGGTAATGTCTGGGAAATTGAGCGTCCTGAATATACCCAGCGCATTCATTTTGGTGGTCGCAGTGAATATTATCATGATGACAATGGTGATTTGCGTAGTCGTTGGGTAGATGCTCACGATGTGTTAGCTGTACCTTTTGATACGCCGATTCCAGGGTTTAAAAACGGCACTGTGAACACCTTGCGTTTGTGGAAATCAGAAGCCACCGATGAATTTGACCTTGGTGAATTTAACTCAGGCGATTATGCAGGTTCTGTAGCCGAGAAAAATGAAGCCGAACATATCTCGATGGTGCTTTACCCCAATGATGCCAGTGAAAATGGTAAAGAACTGCGTTTGCGTCAACAATATTTCTTGGCATCTGCAAGTATCAAAGATGTGTTGCGCCAGTGGGTTGAAGTACATGGTAAAGATTTCAGTCAGTTCGCAGAAAAGAATGTTTTTCAATTAAACGATACACATCCAACGGTATCGGTTGCTGAGTTGATGCGTATTTTGATGGATGAATACCGTTTAGAATGGGATGAAGCTTGGGCGATTACTACTAAAACGATGGCTTATACCAATCACACGTTATTGCCTGAAGCCTTGGAGCGTTGGTCGGTGCATTTGTTTAGTCGCTTATTGCCGCGTGTATTGGATATTATCTATGAAATCAATGCGCGTTTCTTGAAAGTGTTGGCTGAAAAATGGCCTGGTGATGTGGAACGTCAACGTCGCATGTCCATCATTGAAGAGGGCGATGTACAGCAGGTTCGTATGGCATATTTAGCGATTGTAGGATGCTTCTCTGTTAATGGCGTAGCGCAATTGCACTCGGATTTATTGGTGGAAGGTTTGTTCTCTGATTTCTATGCGCTTTGGCCTGAAAAATTCAATAACAAGACCAATGGTGTCACACAGCGTCGTTGGATGGCTTGGTGTAATAAACCATTAAGCAAGTTAATCACTGATAACATTGGTGATGGCTGGATTACCCAGTTGGATGAGCTGAAGCAGCTTGCGCCATTGGCAGATAAAGCAGCATTCCGCAAACAGTGGGCAGCATGTAAAACTGAAAATAAAGAGCGTTTGATAGCAGTGGTTCAAAAAGAATGCGGCGTAACATTTAAAACAGATGCGATGTTTGATATTCAAGTGAAACGTATTCATGAATATAAACGTCAGTTGCTGAATGTATTGCATGTAATTCATTTGTATGACCGTATCAAGCGTGGCGATACAGATAACTGGACGAACCGTTGTGTGTTGATTGGTGGTAAAGCAGCACCTGGTTATTACATGGCGAAACAAATTATTAAATTGGTGAGCAATGTTGCCAATGTGGTGAACAGTGATCCAGATGTAGGTGATAAGCTTAAAGTCGTTTTCTTTCCAAATTACCGTGTTTCAGCCATGGAGATTATTGCGCCAGCAGCCGATTTGTCTGAGCAGATTTCAACGGCTGGTAAAGAAGCTTCAGGTACTGGTAATATGAAGTTTATGATGAACGGTGCGATGACCATTGGTACACTGGACGGCGCAAATATTGAAATTCGTGAAGAAGTGGGTGATGAAAACTTCTTCTTGTTTGGTTTGACAGCGGAAGAAGTAGAGGCAACACGCGGTCATTATAATCCCAATGCGATTATTGAAGCTGATGATGATNNTTNCAAGCGTGTGATGAACTTGATTGAATGTGGTCACTTTAGCCAGTTTGAACCTGGTTTGTTCGCATCGATTACAGGTTCTATCCGTTGTAGTGATGACCCGTGGTTAACAGCTGCTGATTTTCGTTCTTATCTAGATGCACAGCAAGCTGCGGCGCTTGCTTATCAGGATAAGAAGGGCTGGTTGAAGATGAGTATTTATAATACGGCTTATAGCGGTAAGTTCTCTACAGATCGTACCATGCAAGATTATAACCGTGAAATTTGGCATTTGGATTCGATTGCACCCAATAATGGAGAGTGTGGTTGTTAATCACTAGATTGAACGTAACTATTTAGCTCACCACGTATTTGCCCGATACCTGCGTTAAAAAATGCTCACTTACAGTAGTAAGCTCCGCTTTTTCGTCTTGGTCTCGAACAAGTCAGCGGCAATCTGAACAGTTACGACCGAACAAAAAAGGCTAGTCAAACGGCTCGCCTTTTTTGTTTTGTGAGATGGGTTATTATTTAGGAAAGCGCGCTGATTCACTCTGGATGACAAGCCATGAGATTCAAATTCACTAAGTCCAAGGCGAGATTCGCAAGCAATGGCAAGGCTATTGGTAAGCTGATCAACGTAGGAATTGGTGGTTATGGACTCATGATTGCCATTCATTGAGTTGATGAGCGCTTCCTTAGAGATATACGAAGCTCTTTGTTGCCTATCTCATGAATATTAGCGGTGCAAAGCTTTAAAAATACGTTCTGCGAGCACATCTGAAATGCCGCTGACTTGCGCCAATTGACTGCGGCTAGATTTTTTGATGCCATCAATACCACCAAAGTGTTTGAGCAGCAGGGCGCGTTTGGCAGCGCCAATGGTATCCAACTGCGATGTGAACATGTTCTTCTTTTTGCGTTTGTGCATGTATTCACCTGCAAAATGATGTGTCTCATCACGAATATGCGCCATCAGTAACAGCGCAGGGCTGTGAATAGCAGGTTTTAGGCTGCTATCGTTCCATAAAGACCACAACACCTCTTCACCAAGCTTACGCTTCGCACCTTTGGCAACACCGACCTGTTTTAAATCGGATAAACCTACTTTTTGCGCGTCTTCAATAGCGATAGCCAACTGTATAATTTGGGGTCGGATCAAGTTAAGGCGTTTTGGCTCATTGACGGGTAAATTTCCGCGCATCGGGGAATCAGTTTTCGGTAAAAAAAACGGCATGTTTATAATCAAAGGTTGTTTGTTCAGACACGGGCATGCTCCCAAAGGTTGATATAGTCGCTCAGGAATTGGGTTACCGCTACGCCTTCATGCGACCAGTTTTTCATTTCACCGTCACCCCCGAGTGTTTGTGTCGGGGGTCTAGCATTCATCATGGATCCCCGATAAAAGATTTCGGGGATGGCGAGCGTGAAAATCATAGAATGACGGTACTTCATACATGAAACACTATAGCGGGCATGCTTGGATAAATTAGAGACCACTTGAACAGCCTTATGCGTGCTTTTTTAACTGCTGAGTCGTTGTCATCTTTGGAAGAATAACGCAGGAACACACCCAACACCTCCATGCAAACTTCAAGCCAGCACTACGGCGCGATCGCTGCCAGCATCTTCCGAATCACCTGTGATAATTCTGGAATTTGAACAGGCTTTGAAAGAACCATGGTGTTTTTCTTTTCATCGTCTTTCAACTTCACATCATCATGACCATAGCCCGTGAGAAATATGATGGGCACTGTCGCATTGACCTGACGAATGCCTCTGGACATATCCACGCCTCCCATTTCTGGCATAACCACGTCAGTGATAACAGCAGTAATATTTTTCCCATCTTGTTTGAAACACTCAAGACCTTCAACACCATTCGAGGCTGTAACTACCTTATAGCCCAAATCTTCAAGCACTTCCTGCATAGATTGAAGAAGCATCTGTTCATCATCAACCAGCAACAACCATTCATGGGCTAAACTTTTTACAGTTTGCAGGCTACCGTTAGTATTCTCGCTTACTTCGTCCTTATCAATAAGCGGCAGGTAAACCTGAAATACTGTGCCCAGACCAACCTCACTATCCACTTCGATTACCCCACCATGTGATGTGATACTTCCGAAAGCAGAGGATAACCCAAGCCCTGTTCCCAGCCCCACTGCTTTGGATGTAAAAAAAGGATCAAAAACATTCTCCATTGTTTCAGCACTCATGCCATGCCCACTATCTGATATACTTAATAGAGCATATTCGCCATGTGCAAGTTCGGAATGCTTATAGAAAAATTGTTCATCGGGGAAGCACTTTTCCAAGCTGACCGCAATACGCTTCTCACCACTTTCAGCAACTGCATCACGGGCATTATTCACCATATTCATCAGMACCTGTTGAATCTGGTTRCCATCACAATACACCACCATRCCTGTATSYGTAATCTGAAGAGAYAGRTTGATRCTCTCTTCAATACCGAGTTTTGTRGTTGCAAAGGCAGCCTCAATAATCACATCCAGCTGCGCATCCTTTTTATCTTGCGAAAAATCCTTATGAGAAAATGCCAGTAGCTGCTTGACCATTTCTCCAGCTTGATGGGCAACGTCGGTGATCGAGTCAAGGTAGGGGGCAACTTGAGAGTCATATTGCAGCTTCTTTTTTCCCAAATAAGCCTTACCAACAATAGCTCCCAAAAGGTTATTGAAATTATGTGCTACACCACCAACAAGCACTCCCAAGGCCTGCATTTTCTGCGCTTGTCGAAATTGTTTTTCCAAAGACTGATGCGCAGAAATATCACGAACCATACCAATAAAAATCTGTTGTCCATCAATTTTCATGATATTAATAGATAATTCTATCGGAAATTCTGAACCATCTTTTTTTAGACCACACGCCTCGATAGAAACGTTGGTGCCTATAAAGCCCCCTTGCTGTGTCTGACAATAATGCTGCAAACCTGCCTGATGCCTTTCTCGATATTTCTCAGTCATCAGCATGGTAATATTCTGTTCGAGCACTTCATCTTGGCTATAACCAAACATACATTCTGCRGCTGRATTGAATGATTTTACCAAACCATTTTCATCGATGGTGATAATGCCTTCCATCACATGATTGACCACCGCGCTCATATGCGTACTAACACGCGTTAACTCTTCAATAATGGTATTGAACGAATGGGCAACCCTGCCCAGTTCATCTTTGGCCAACAGTTCAACAGGTTCTGTAGTATCCCCAACACGCATGCGATCAACAGCGTCATCCAACCCACGAATTGTATTAATAACCGACTTATAAAAAGACGCAAATAAAAATAATAGCACAAGTAACAATAGTATCGCTGCAAGTTTCATCTCATATTGAAACATTTCGCTATCTGCGATCTTCTTCTGTAACTGCTCAGTAACATAGAGCGCCCCAACACTATTTAGCGCATATCCCCTATCGATGGTTTTAGTAGCCATTTGGAAGTATTGACTTGGTGTCATGAAGTTTTTTTGGTCAGAACGAAGCCTTTCCTCAGTCATAGCAAGAAATCCATCCACCTGATATCTAAAGCTGGCAAGCA
>NVTQ01000118.1 GCA_002401635.1 Pseudomonadota bacterium | reverse complement strand
CTTGTTTCCTTCACTTACAGCTATGAAAAGGGCGCGTGTTACTGCGCTTTTCCTTTTCATAGCTGACGTTACGGCGCAGCTAGACAGGGAAAGGGGTCCGCCACACTTGGTTTTTCTCTGTGCCTCTGTGGTGAAAAAATAAAAAATATCGAGTTTCTGAGGAAGCTCTATTTATGAAGTTTTTTTGCTGCAAGGCTTGGCAGGTGGCTCGCTTTAAAAGCAAAGTGCTAAAGCTTTAATATTTAGCAGGCACAAACTTTTGAGTGCTTAAATCAGGACGTTTGTAATCACCCTGTTTTTTTCGTTTGGGTAACTCAACAGGTGCGGGGATAATGTTTTCGTAGGGCACTGAAGCAAGAATATGGCTCAGGCAGTTTAAGCGGGCACTTTTTTTCACATCCGCATCAACAACATGCCATGGAGCTTCAGGAATATCGGTGTAGAAAAACATTTCATCTTTGGCTTTGGAAAAATCAACCCAGCGGTTGCGAGATTCCAAATCCATAGGGCTTAATTTCCAGTGTTTTGTAGCGTGCGTTGCGCGTTTTTGGAAACGCCGTTCTTGCTCTTCATCACTCACAGAGAACCAATATTTTAATAAAATAATGCCAGAGCGCACAAGCATACGTTCAAATTCAGGGCATGAACGTAAGAATTCTCTGTATTCAGTGTCCGTGCAAAAGTCCATAACATGCTCGACACCAGCGCGATTGTACCAACTGCGGTCAAAGACCACGATTTCCCCAGCTGCGGGAAAGTAAGGCACATAACGTTGAAAATACCACTGTGTTTTCTCACGATCTGAAGGTGTTGGTAGTGCTACGACATGACAACCGCGCGGGTTCAATGGTTCAATCAGACGCTTGATTGTGCCGCCTTTGCCAGCAGCATCGCGTCCTTCAAAAACAATCATCACACGCAAACCTTTTTGCTTAATCCAATATTGCCATTTGACCAGCTCGACATAAATATCAGATAAAGCGGCTTCATATGCGTCGTTGGATATTTTTTGTGATTTAGGCATTTTTAATTGAATCTATGTATAATGTATCGGGGCATATGTCTTGTTCATGAGGCCATACAACCGTACCATCAACCACCTTGGCTTGTTTAAAATAATATTTATCCTTTAGCTCTTTGAATACGCCAAATTTAAGAAGTTTTGAACAATCATAAGAGCCATGCTCACCATTTGTAAAAATAAGGCTTAACTGATAATTATTATTCACATCGACTTTAATCACTCTTGGATTCATTGGGCTACCTCAGCGGGACAATTTTATACGGGTGCTCTCCAGATACAGCAAGCTCCCAATCAGCTCATCCTTGTGAATTTCAATCCATGCTTGGAGGAGCTTCATTTTTGATGGGGGTATGCTTCCTTCAAGAATATCGCCATCTGGAATGGATACAACAACTTCTTCCATAAAATGCAGATATCGATGGCATGAAGCTTCTCCTTTGCAAGGTGTTTTCTGATGTATATCTGACCAAGAATACTTGACCTTAGACAACTCCTGCGTGATGTTACTGTAGGGCACCTCGAAAAACCTAGCTATTTCGCCAAGCTTGTTGTTTTTGCCTCTGGCTGCGTTGGATAAAAAGAGCAATAGCGGTGCTATTACTCATTTCATCACGCTTTGCCATAAGCAAAAAGCACCGTCGTTTAACTCATGCGAGGTTTTTCGAGGTTCCCTGTAGGGAATGGTTTGAAGGCTGGCAAGTACACATTATGCTTGTTTAAAATGATTTATGATACTTGTTGAAGTGCTTTTTTGGTTTGTGGAGATTGATTATTTAACGATGCAAACGACGTATCTTTAGAATATCGATAAACATCTTGAGAGGGTCAATGAGCATGCGGACTTTGGAATTGGGCTCATTAATCCATTTAACGGGGATTTCGGACACTTGATAGTCCATGCGCGCGGCAAGAAACAATACTTCCACATCAAAGCTAAAACCATCRAGCTTTTGTKTTGAAAAAATYTGTTGTGATGCTTTGGCTGTRAATGCTTTGAARCCACATTGGGTATCTGGCATATCAATRCCAGTGGCAAGGCGCATAAGYAGGTTAAAGCTYTTSCCCATATGCTCGCGCARCCATGATTGRTGCTGGCTAATATCGGAATCRGGGTGTTGGCGTGAGGCAATGATGAYKTCWYWTTSMGGWTGTGTTTYTARGCYTGYRAATACYCTWTCGATTTCACGWATATGGGTGGARTGATCSGCATCCATAAAGACRTGAATATYACCTTTTGCWGCYAACATASCACGRCGTACGGCTGCRCCTTTGCCYTGRTTYTTTRCTTGYTCAAGTAATGATAATTCTGGCATATCAGCCATCAATTGACGCACACTTTTACAAGTCGCATCACTACTACCATCATCGACAACAAGKATTTCAAAATCATGGTTTAGATGTTTATTCAGCCATGCATAAGCATCTTTTAGGGTGCTTGGTAGGCGTTCTGCCTCGTTGTAGGCTGGGATAATGACCGACAATTTCATGGGTTTACGATATAAAACAAGAAACCGCCTTGATCAACGGAGGCTTGAATATTTTNCAGCCATGGTAGTTGCGTCAGTGATTCGCTGCGTAGGATGACGGCGTAAGGCTGAGTTTCAGCTTGTAGTGTTTGTATGCCCTGTTGGTTTAATACGATTTGATAAGAGCGTCCAGACTGAAAGGACATGGATGGAAAATTCAAGTTGTAGCTGTAAATAGGCATGGTTGTTGGTAGTGATTGCATGGTTTTGGCAATTTGACTTTGTGGTGCCTGAGCGATTTTCCCTGCAAAGCTGCCAAGTGGAATAATCAGGCATGATTGCAGTAGTAAACCGAGCAAAATGAAGCGATGTAGAGCCAAGGTTTTCTGAGTGTTGCGCCATAAATAAATAAGTGCAGCGAATAGGGCAATGCCTGCCAAAGTGATAAAGAAGCTTGGTTGAATATCTTGGGATAATACGGCAATCGCACGCGGATGATGTACCCATGCTGTGAGACTTGGATAAATGATAGGGAAGGCAATAAGCACGAGTGCGACGGGTAATAAGATGATTACAGTGGCTCTTTGTATGTTACGAAGCTGGCTGAAATCAGGGGTTTTACGCCACCATGCGGCAGTGATGCCCAACGCAATGGCTGGGTATAAACAAGAGATATAATGTGGCAACTTGGTTTGTGCGAAACTGAATAGGATGAGTACAATCACACTCCATAATAAAGCCAAACGAATCATGTGATTGAGGGGTTCAGTTGTATTGCGTTGCCATGCTTTGATGAGGTATGGCATCCATGCCAACCAAGGCAAAACGGAAACCATAAATACGACAATATAATAATGCCATCCGCCACCATGACCCTGCATGGGGTGTAGGGCGCGGCCAATATTTTGCACGACAATAAATTCGTATAAAAAACCGATGCCATGTTCGAGAAAAATCATCAAATACCACGGTGTTGCAGTGATGAAAAAGAGCGTTAAAGCAGAGAACCATGGAATATTCTTTAGTGTGCGGAATAAATCACCAACAATGATGCGGTCAGCCATAATTACCAATACAGGGATAACAGCACCGACAGGGCCTTTGATGCTTACTGCCAAGCCCATCATGGCGGCGCACCATAAGGCATGTTTGTGCTCAGAAGATTGCAGCCAGCGAAAATAATTAAGCAAACAACCTGCAATAAAGAAGTTTAATACAGCATCCAAAATGGCGGCATGTCCTAAAATGCCGACTTCCAACATGGAAAGAAAGATAAGTGCCGCAGCCATGCCGAATTGTGGCGAGTGTATATCGCGACCAAAGCGAAACAGTAGTATAGCAGTGAATAAGGTGAATAAAGCCGATGGTAGGCGTGCTGCAAAGGCATTTTCACCGAATATACTGAAACATAAATCCATCATGTAGTAGGTGAACGGTGGTTTTTCAAAGAATTGCAGCCCATTGGCAGTAGGCACGACCCATTCGCCCAGATGCATCATATCCGCAGCTGTTTGCGCATAAATGGTTTCGTCATAATCAAATAATGGCGCTAAACCCAAAGAAGGCAGGCTAAATACAGCCCAAATGGCTATCAAATACCACATATAATGATGGWGYGGGAYRTTCCCTAGTCGGTTCATAGTGGCGCAGCCTATCGATATTTTAGAACAAATCCCACGAGAAAACGATGCCAAGGTTTTGTAGTGCCCATGAATGTGATACGTTGCCCGCATGTCGCGTTCGCATTTGATTCTCGCATTAAAAATAATATTCACCTTCGGCTTATTATATGGCGTACTAACCTATGTGGATTTAGGGCAGGTATGGCAGCGTATTTTAACTGTAAACCCATGGTGGTTGGTTGCAGCTTGGTTATGCTTGGTAGTGGGTTATGTGTTGTGCGGGCTGCGTTGGGCTTGGATTGCACAAGGCTTGGCTATTGAAGTTTCACGGCGGCGGAAAATCAGGCTTTATTTCTTAGGCATGTTTGCCAGTTTATTTTTACCCTCAACCATTGGTGGTGATGTGGTACGGGGCATCTTATTGGCGAAGGGYGATGGGCGTTCCAAAATGGGGGTGCGTGCGGCGGCGAGCGTTATTTTGGATCGTGTGAACGGTATGTATGCTTTGGTAGCACTGCTCACAGTGAGTATGTTGATGTTTTCTTGGCCAACAGCATGGTGGTGGAGCTGGCTGGCTCTGGTCGCCGCTATGTGGGTGGGTATGTTGCTTTATCCTTGGTTGCATGCACGTCTGCCTGAAAAATTAGCAGTATTAAAACAACTTCCACTGCATGAGCGAGGCTTTCAACGCATGTGGTGGCGCAGCCTTCCTGTCTCGCTATTGTTTCAGATGATGATTGTGCAAGCGCATGTATTTTTGGGCATGGCGGTTGGTTTGGATATGAACTGGGCTGCCTTTTCAGTTATGGTTGGTTTGGTTGCCTTGGTGGCAACATTGCCGATTTCATTGAATGGCTTTGGTGTACGTGAGGCTGGTTATGTTGGGTTTGCGGTATATTTTGGAGCCAGTGCTGACGCAGCAACGGCGATGGCGGCATTGTGGGTGGTTATCTTGGCAGTTGCCGCACTGCCTGGCGCATGGGTGTTATGGCGTTTGGGCGGCATAAAAAGCTTACGCTCGGAGTAACTATTCAGTTCACCGTTTATTTTCCCGATAGCCGCGTTAAAAAATGCTCACTTACAGTTAGTAAGCTCCGCTTTTCCGCCTCGCTATCAGGAAAAACACGGCAATCTGAACAGCTACATGTTAATTTATAACTATGCTGAATAGTTATCGTTCGGATTAAGCGAAATCTAAATAGACTCTCCTCAGAAACTAAAATGATTATAAATATCAACAAGAAATGATTATTTGAATAGTGTTTGGTGTAAGTTTTTACACGAATGTGAGCCCAAA
>NVTQ01000007.1 GCA_002401635.1 Pseudomonadota bacterium | reverse complement strand
TGAAAAGGGCGCGTGTTACTGCGCTTTTCCTTTTCATAGCTGACGTTACGGCGCAGCTAGACAGGGAAAGGAGTCCGCCACACTTGGTTTTTCTCTGTGCCTCTGTGGTGAAAAATAAAAAATATCGAGTTTCTGAGGACGCTCTAAAATAAGCTCAAAACTTTGTGTTTTGTCGGCACGTCTTATTCTATGTTAGACGCGTCAAGTGAGCTAAGTTTGTATGTGCAGTAATCTGTGCTCGTTTGAAACCTAGATTTAGAGAGGTTTGTTTTTGAGCTGCTCGGCTAAACTGCGTAATGCTCGCCCGCGATGAGAAACGGAGGCTTTTTCTTCAGGGCTTGCGCTTGCGAATGCTTTGCCCAATTCAGGGCAGAAGAATAAGGGGTCATAACCAAAACCCGAGTCACCCACAGCTTGTTTTAATATTTCGCCATCTACTTGCCCTTCACTGCTTAAGGGCTGCGTATTATCAGGGTATGCCAAATGCAAAGCACAGGTGAAGTGGGCACGGCGATGATCTTTGCCATCCAACAATTGCAGTAGTTTTGCATTGTTATCGGCATCGCTAGCGGATTCTCCTGCGAAACGTGCCGAATAAAGGCCTGGTGCACCATTTAAAGCATCGACACATAAACCTGAGTCATCAGCCAGTGCAGGAAGATTATTGGCATGGGCAAAAGCCTCTGCTTTTTTGCGTGCATTGCCTGAAAAGCTATCTGCATCTTCTTCGACATGCACAAATGCCGTGGCATCGGCGGCAACAATTTCAATGCCTAATTCACCAAGAATAACAGTAATTTCTTGACGTTTTTTAGCATTATTGCTGGCAATGATAAGTTTTTTCAACTTTTAATAGCTTCCCTTGCTTTGATTGTATGGAGCAGCGCAGTTATTTATTTTCTAACCAAGCTTTTAGTTGTGCTGCATTGCTTGAGCCTGAGCGTTTGCGCCCATCACCAGAAATTAAAGTTGGAGTACCTGAAATCCCCAATTTTCTAGCCAAGGCAATATTTGCGGCTATCGGGGTGTCGCATGTGGCTTTGGCAAGTGTTTTGTTTTCTAACATGACTTGCAGCAATGCTTCATGCTGATTTTCAGCGCACCAAATAGATTCGGATTTTGCTTTGGCATTGGGGTGAATGCTTTCTAGTGGGAAAAGAAAAGTATAAATTTTGATGTCTGTTGCACCTTTTAGACTTATTTCTAAGGTCTTGCAGTAAGGACATTCGGGGTCGGTGAAAATTGCCACTGGCAGACCATCGGGATCACCTGATACAATGGCTTGGTTTAATGGTAAAGATGACCAATCAATGGAATTGATTTCTTCCAAGCGTTTGGCAGTTAAATCAGTACGGCTAGCAATATCAATGATATGCCCACCAGCAATTAAATATTTTCCTGTGCGACCAGCATAAAAAATCTGATTGCCAACCTGTAATTCATAAAGCCCGCTTATGTTAGATGGGCGAATAGCATCAATGGGCAATGAAGGGATATTTTCTCGAATTTGTTTGGCAGTCGCAGGCGCTACATTAACGCTATCAGCAGCCCATGCAGTGCTACTCATAAAACCCATCAATAATATTACTATAAAACGCATAACGAACTCCTTGGGTAACTTCTATGCCGCAGCATGTCGATAGTGTGCTTAAGCTTCAAGCATCAATTGTGCTTTGTATGCGCAATTTCTACGGGAGTCGCTGTTTTTTGAAGGTGCCTGGATGGAAACAATGCCAAAAGTTGATTGGTCCACAAGGTGTTTTGCCAATCTTGCATGCCAATGTGTGAGCTTAATACTTTACCATGTTGATCAATTAAAATAGTGGTTGGTAAGCCGCGTACGCCCATGCGCCCTGATTGCGAGTTATCGGTTAATAAGGTCGGCAATGGGATATTGTTTTGTTGTAAAAAATTCTGGGCGGCTGCCAAATTTCTATCTAGGGATACAGGCAAGAATTTTACTTCTGGATGCTCTTCTAACCATGCTGACATCTCTGGCATTTCCGCGACGCAAGGCGGGCACCAAGATGCCCAAAAATGTACAACAACAGGTTGACCGTTATAGGCTTCAGAAAGGTTATATAACTCACCCTTATCATCCATCCATTTAAAGTCTGCTGCCTGTGCTGAAACCAGTAAGCATAGTGATGCCAATATACCTATATAGATTCTTTTCATTATGATAAAACTCCAATAATTGTGCTTGCAGCGATTTGTCGTAGCAAAACCTAAAACCTTGCAATGAATATTGCCATATATAAAGCAGTACGTTTGTTGCTTTTTGGAAAAATACTTTAGGCAAATAATATATATGCTGTATAACTTCCATGCCATTGTTAAAGCGTGCTTTGGCATCCTTTGTTAAGAAAGTGGTGATTAAATTATGGATATCAACCACGAGTCCAAAACCATCAGTTTCTGCGTTGACAAACTTATCAATAGCCATGCTATTGCTTGCATTTTCAGCCTCGGCTAAAAGCGCCTACTGTTGGTGATTTTGAATCTCATGAGCAACACCCATCTTCAACCAGCGCTTCGCTTAGGGAGTAATGCTGTCGTGACCATGTGAAACTTGCTCAGCGGCTCCGCAGCCAATTCATTTGACTTTTTCCTGTGTTATAATGGATATTTACACTTTGAGTGGTAAAGTGAAGGGGTTGTGTGATTGTTATTCGTAATCGTTGATGACTGGCTGTCCCGCGCGAGCTTTTGGCGAAGAGCTTGATGCTCACAGTAAACTCGGCAAGCATGTTTGATAATATGCAAAACCCTAGGAGGGCAGGTGCTGAAGCGGATTGGTAAATTGATCGAAAGTAAACAGCATTGGTTCGGCTACCCACTGATTGTGCTCATGTCTTTTTGTGCCCTTGTTGTAACCATTTACACACCCAATATGCTGGAGCAGCTTGAGTATAAAATATTTGATCAACGTTTTGTATCACGCGGTTCGCTGCCAGTGGATCAAAGAGTTATTGTTTTGGCCGTGGATGATGCATCGCTTACAGAAATTGGTCGTTGGCCATGGTCACGTGATAAAGTGGCACTGCTTGTTGACCGGGTGATGGGTGAATATGGCGCTACGGTTATGGGCTTAGATATTGTATTCTCTGAAGCTCAAAACAACCCTTTAAATGAATCGTTGCGGTTATTATCTAAGGAGGGAAAATCGTCAGCTATTGTCACCGCATGGCTGCAAAAAAATGCCGTAGTTGGTGATGTGGATGCCGACTTGGCTGAGGTATTGCAGCGTTATGCTAAGCGTATTGTTACAGGGTACTTTTTTTACCCTTTAACAAAAGGTCTTCCAGAGAAGTCCGTACAACAAATCGAACAAGAAAAAAATCATTTGCAGGCATCAGGAATGACGATTCATATGAAGACCGATGAAGTTCGTGGGCTTCCAGTGATGGCGAGAATTGAAGGAAATTTACCTGATTTTGATCTGGCTGTGGAGGCATCTGGTTTTTTTAATTTTTTCCCTGATAAAGATGGGATGATTCGACGTGTTTCATTGCTTGCCCGCTATGATGGTACTATTTACCCTAATTTTGACTTACAGGTTCTGCGTATCGCAATGGGTTGGCCTGAATTATCTGCCATCATTGGTGATGCTGGTGTTGAACAAGTTGTATTTAACGGGCGTGAAATTAATACTGATAGCACAGGTGCGATGCTTTTAAATCACTACGGCCCAAGTAAAACTTTCCGCCATGTCTCAGCTTCTGATGTATTGCAGGGCAGGGTGGAACCGTCAGTTTTCAAAGATGCGATAGTATTAATGGGTGTGACCGCAGTGGGCGTATATGATTCCCGTCCAAGCCCCTTTGATGCAACCTTTTCTGGAGTTGAAGCACATGCAGCATCGATCGCTAATATTCGTGCGGGCATTGAAATCATACATCCTGGGTGGATGGTAGCAATCGAAATAATTGGTGTGTTTTTCTTTAGCCTGCTTTGTGGAGGGCTGGTGTACCGTAGCGGTCYGGTTGTTCAGAGCGTTAGTATTATCGGTGTGCCAGTCGTAATTTTCTTCCTTGGTGAATGGCTGTTTATGGAATATGGAATATGGATGCGGGTGGTGTATTTTATTTTCGGTGCATTGATTACGATGCTTCCAGTCACATTGATGCGCTATATTGTTGAGGCACGCAAGCGAGCTTTTATTCATCATGCTTTTTCACATTATCTTTCTCCTGAGGTTGTTAATCAATTGGTTGTAAAGCCTGAACAGTTGGCGCTGGGTGGTGAAGTACGTCAGATGACAGCAATGTTTACAGATATTGCTTCTTTTTCATCTTTTGCAGAAGGTATGGAACCAGAAAAACTGGTGCATTTTTTAAACCTCTATTTGACTGCGATGAGTGATATTATTCTCAAATGTGGCGGTACGATTGATAAATATGAGGGTGATGCAATTATCTGTTTCTTTGGTGCTCCAGTAAGCATGCAAGACCATGCAGAACAATGTGTGCGTGCAGCCCTTCGGCAGCAACAGGAACTCGACAAGTTACGCAAACAATGGATAGCGGAGGGGTATCCTGCAATCCATACGCGCATCGGCATTAATAGTGGCTCGATGGTGGTGGGTAACATGGGTACTTTTGASCATATGAATTATACAATGCTTGGTGATAATGTGAACTTAGCCAGCCGACTGGAAGGTGTATGTAAGGTATATAACGTCCCAATTTTGATTAGTTCTGATGTGTATGCACAGGTGCGTGACGTGATTGCTTGTCGGTTTATTGATCGTGTTCGTGTCGTTGGTAGGTCCGCACCCGTAGATTTGTATCAGCCTCTTGAAGAGCTATCAAATATTTCTTTTGAATTGACGACAATGATCGAGGGCTACAAGTATGCATGGGAGAAGATGATTGCGCGGGAATTTATAGAAGCTGAAAAAATGCTGATTCGATTGCTGAATGATTCCCATGATAGTGTTTCGGAAATATTACTTGCTCGGGTGCGTAAGTTTATGCACAGCCCACCCAAGAAGGATTGGGATGGTGTTTATAACTTAGAAGTCAAATAGTGTCATTGGTGCAATAACTTGCATTTTAATTGCATCTTAAATAACTTGCGTAATCTATGCGTAAGCTTACTTCAATATGGATGACATGCACCTTGCTTCTCATCACCTGCATGCCAAGCATCAGCTTGGCTAGTACATGTGATGTGCCTGAGCAGGCGGCTATGAGTATTGAATCCATGTCTGCGCAAGAAAAAATAAAGCATCATCAAGATATGGCACAGAAGAATCATCATGTTGAGATGAGTAAAGATATGCAAACATGCCGCATTGAATGTGGTTGTGGCTGCCATCAACAACTCGATAGTCTGCCGCACTTGTTATCGCCACATATTGTGACGCAAGTTCAAGTTTTACCTGAAATAAAAGCCCTTAAAATATCAAAAGGTTATATTTCAAGCGTCTTTCAATACACCATCAAAGTAGCACTACCCCCTCCTGATTTAAGTTGATGCATCCGCCCGTTCCTGCTCATTTATGGGTTTTAGAGCGGCATATACATCACTTTTAATTTAAAACAGGAGAATGTTAATGAAACATTGGAAACAATGGGTCTGTGCTGTGGCACTTRCCCTAAACTTGGGCTATYTGTCCAYAAATGCAGYGGCAGCGGATATGCCWGCTACGATTAAAGTCGAAAGCAGTGCGCTTGAACAAATGGATCAAGTGACTGTAAAGCTATCAGAACAAGCCTACACAGCCCCTGATGCCGCCGAAATTTTAAAATCTGTCCCAGGCGCAAATGTGAATAAAAATGGCCCGATGACTGGTATTGTACAATATCGGGGCATGTTTGGAACACGTGTTAATGTGCAAGTGAACGGTCTGAATGTTGCGCCCGCAGGTCCGAACTGGATGGATCCACCACTAAGCCACTTGGCACCTGCACAACTAGAAAGTATCAGTGTGATTCGTGGTATATCACCGGTCAGTGCTGGCGCTGAAAGTATTGGCGGCACGGTTAAAGCCAAGTCTGTCACAACGCCATTTGCGATAGGTGATGAAGTCGAATCTCATGGCAGCCTTACAACAGGTTATGATAGTAACAACAGTGCCTATACAGTAGGTGGTCAGTTGGGCATTGGTTCTGATAAAAACCGCATTCAATTGCATGGTAATTATGACAAAGGGCAAGATATGAAAGCGGGWAATGGCTTGGATATTGTGCCAACACAATACAAGCGACAAACCCTTGGTGTGGATTTCGGGCATCAATTTAGTGGAGGGGTGTTTAATTTGGGTTATGGGCATGAAAAAGTCGATAATTCTGGCTCTCCAGCACTTCCTATGGACATTATTTATGTCAAAGGAAATACTTATAGCATTGGCTATCAAAGTAATGATGATTTTGTTGGCACAAAATGGTTGGCAGATATTCATTATATGGATACCGATCATAAAATGGACAACTATTCGCTGCGCAAGTTTCCCGTCATGCTTGGTATGGGCGGCGCGCCTATGAAACGCTATGCAACAACCAATGCAAAAGACTTTGCATATAACTTGCAAGCTGCCATGCCCATGGGTGCAGGCACATTAACATTGGGTACAGATGGCTGGATAGTAAAACACAATGCTGATGTGTTTAATCCTGATAGCGCGGCTTTTCTCATACAAAACTACAATGATGTTACACGCAATCGTTATAGTTTGTTTTCTGAATGGAAGTCTTCCATCACAGATAGTTTGGATGTTCAATTTGGTGTGCGTTATAGCCGTGTTAATATGAATTCGGCAAAGGTTAAAGCAACGGGCTTTGCAGGTTTGTTGGCAACACAAATCAATACACTTTCCAGCAATTTTAATAACAGTCAGTTATCTCAAAATGATAACCTTGTTGATATAGCATTGCAGCTTTCCCAACGCATCAACGATAACCTTACATTTAAAATCGGCGGTGCTAGAAAACAGCGCGCGCCTTCATACCAAGAGCGTTACTTATGGTCGCCTTTGGAATCTACTGCTGGCTTGGCTGATACGCGCACTTACGTGGGTGATGTAAACTTAAGCCCTGAAACATCGTATAATGTTGATGTAGGGTTTGATTGGAAATCTGAACGTGCTTATTTCACACCGCGTGTATTTTTTAAACGGGTTAAAAATTATGTCCAAGGCACGCCTTTAACCAGTGGTGCGGCTTATGATTTCCGTGTGACACAAGGTAATATGATTAAGGGCGGGGGATTCTGTACTGCCAACCCATTAGATCCTTTCTGCGTACCTTTGCAATTCTCCAATGTTGATGCTGAATTTTTCGGCTCTGATGCTGGTTTTGGTATCAACATCACGGAGCATATTGCAGTGGATGGCACGATTAGTTATGTGCGCGGAAAACGCAAAGATATTGCAGATGATTTATACCGTATAGCACCACTCAATAGCATGGTTAATCTAAGTTATTATGGTGATAGTGATTGGTCTGTCAGTGCTCAAAGTATGTTGTATGGCAAGCAGGACAAAGTATCGACAAGCAATAGTGAGCAGCGAACAGGTGGTTACAGTGTGTTTAATCTTCAAGGTCGTTATGCCATTAATCGTTATATTGAATTGAGTACCGGCGTAAACAATGTTCTTGATAGGTTTTATCAGGATCATTTGGGTGGTTATAATAGGGTTTCAACAGATGTGAATGGGCAATCTTCCGCCGTTGCGGTGGGTGTTCGACTACCTGGGCAAGGAAGAAATTACTTTGTTCAAGTGCGTGGAAATTTTTAATAGTCTTATGTATAATGGCTTAGTTTAATATGATGAACCCAAGGCATGGTCATCAAAAACAATCATGGCACTTTGCGGGTGGATTTTTTCTTTCCATCGGCATACATGCCGTATTGTTGTTGCAACTTAGTCAGATGAACTTAGCTGATGCGGAACTCCCGCATCAGCTAACGTTTGTTGAAGTGGAGTTGGTACATATGGCAACAGCTCAAGAAGTTCCACAGGATGTAAATCCAGTGGAAGCAGAGCTTGAAAACAATGTGCAAGAAGAGCCGCTTGTTGAGCCAGAAGAGCCCAAGCTGGTCAAAAAAGAAATACCTCAACCCAAAGTGGTGAAAAAGCCTGTTAAGAAAGTAGTTAAGCCCCGTGTTATTGAAAAAACAGTGCATATGCCCAAACTTATTGCAAGTAGCACTGTTTCCACAAATACAGCGATAAAAGTACAAACGCTATCAAACAACCAAGCGCAATTAAAACAACTGAAACAGCAATATTTATCTCGTATCTTGTCTATGATTCAATCACATAAAAACTATCCTTATTCAGCACGTCGCCGTCATATCGAGGGTGATGTCCAAGTTTCCTTTATGGTTGATACACAAGGGCAGATAAGTGGTCTTCATATGACAGGTGGCTCCTCTGCATTACGTTCATCCACTCGACGAGCTATTGAAGATTCATTACCTTTTCCTGTACCATCAAAAATATTATCACAATCCATACATTCTAAATTTGTGATGCAATATCGTTTAAAATAGCCATGTTTTTTTTCAACACATGAATTAAAAAATAGCTTTTTATCGAAATTAAGAAAATTCGGAGAAAATATGAGAGTTTTATCAGTTATTTTAAGTCTAACCCTGTGCTTTTGGCTTGTTTCTTGTGATAAAAGTGAAACTAACCAGCCTGAAAGTCAGACCATGAAAAGCCAGCATGCCAGCATGCCGATGCAGTACCTTACTGTATTACTTGAGCATGCCATTAGCATGATGGCGCAAGGTGCAGCATTGAAGTTAGATGGACAAAAACATGGTGATGCCATGCTGGCACAAAGTGCGGATTTKCTGCGTCGTGCCATGTCGGGTCCTGAAATGGCGGCGATGCATAAAGGTGGGCAAGGTGAATCTCCTATGATGCAGCACACCCATGATTTGGGGGCAGCAGCCTTTGATTTGCTGGACATGATGATGTCTTTGGATGTCAATCAAGTACCGAAAAATACCAACATATTACACCATGCTTTAAATATGGCAGCCCAAGGCGCGAGTATGAAATCATTGGCAGACATGGGGATGAGCAAAGATATTGATGCTTCGATGCAAGATCATGGGCTGCAAATGCAACAGGCTGCGATAGATTTATCCAAAGGCATGCTTGCAAATACACCTTATCAGCAAGCGGTCTTAAAGGTTATTCATTTGTTGGTAGGTGATGCGTCAAAACCCATGCAGCAKATGCATTGACCAAACCATCGCTTTTCTTTACGTTACATTAGAAAATTTAAAATGAGATTCCTCTTTTTAGCCTTCATAGAAGTACAGAGGAAAATATATCCACCAATAGGAGCCAGTAATGAGGAATATCTTTTACTCCTATTGGGTTAGTTAGGCTTCTCTATACCAATGGATGATAAGTATTTGCTAGAAACAATTTTAATTCAATTAAATTCAACAGAGTTGTTGATAAAAAAAGGTGAGCAATTATTTACACAAGGTGATTCAATTACGAGTTTTTATCATCTTCAAACAGGCAGAATAAAACTCATAAGAAACACTCTAGAAGGTGGCGAATCCCTTATTCATGTCGCTTTATCTGGTGAGACACTTGCAGAGGCTTCACTATTTTCAAATGAATACCATTGTTCTGCTATTGCAATTATAGAATCAAAAGTAAGGTGTTATAAAAAACATGATTTTTTGCAACTGATTGAAAAAAACACAGCGATCATGAAAAAACTATTACAAATATTTTCTCAACAAGTGCGAGACTTACGAACCATCAACGAAATCAAAAATATTCATTCTGCAAGAGATAGAGTTTTAACGTTCATAAAAAGCGAGATGGATGATAAGAGAGAGATTACTCTAACTATCTCACTAAAAGATGTTGCTTATAAAATAGGACTTGCCCATGAGACATTTTATAGAGAGTTAAAAAAACTGGAAAAACATAACATCATAAAACGAAATGGAAGCACTTTGAAATTATTAAGCTCAAGCATATGATTTGAATCATATGTGTGTTGCTTTCTTCATTATACCCTTCGCTTGTTTTGTTCCAATTGAAATGGAATAACAACAAANTAAAACTGGAGAATATATTATGAAGCGAACAATGATCTTATTTGGAATATTATTTGCCATAGGAGCACCTATTTCTGCTTATGCTGAAGGTACAGAGCATTCAGTGGAAGAAATGAAACAACACCATCATATGATGCAAACGGATGAGCCTAAGGCAGATGGAAGGATTTCACTTAAATTAACACCACATATGAAACAACATCAACTAGCTAATATGCGTTCTCATGTAGAAGCTGTACAAAGCATTATCGGAATGATGGCAGAGGGTGAATTTGATAAAGCATCAGCTGTCGCCCATAATAAACTAGGGTTAACGCCAAAAATGAAGAAAATGTGCAATATGTTTGATAATGATGATTTTAAGAAACTCGGCTTGGCGTTTCATAAAAGTGCTGATGAATTGGGAAATGTGTTGAAAACAGGAAATATGAAACTTTCTCTTACAGCTTTACATAAAACTATGAGTTCTTGCGTGCAGTGCCATGCAACATTTCGACAATAATTAAAAAGTCTAACCAAAGCATCGAGAGGGAGATGACCTTTCCTCAGTAAAACGGACATCAAAAACTAACAGGGGTAATACTCGTGGCGAATAGCAGAAACACTGAAAATGAGCGCCTTGATTTGACCATATAAGTGTAGCACTTCAGCATGGCTGGCTGGTGGTTTTCCATCAGCTAGCTTTTTTGGAGGTTTTCATTCTGTGGCATCGTTATTTTCTCGCTTAAAAAAAGGTTTAAGTCGCAGCCGTGAAGGTCTTGCACAGTTAATTCCAGGTTCCAGCTCTGATAACCAAGTAACAGTTGATTGGCAAGATGTTGAAGATGCACTGATTATGGCGGATTGCGGGCCTTCTTTATCCATGTCTGTGATTGAAAAAGCCAAGAAAAACAAACAAAAACCTATCGAAGGCTTGAAACAAGCCATGTTGGAGCGTTTCCCTGAATCCAAAGCTATTCATGCAGTCGATAAACCTCCTTTTGTGCTTTTGGTTGTCGGTGTCAACGGTACGGGCAAAACAACGACCATCGGAAAGTTGGCCACCATGTTTCGTCAGCAGGGGAAATCAGTATTGGTTGGTGCTGGGGATACATTCCGTGCCGCAGCGGTGGAACAATTAGCCGTATGGGTAGAGCGCGCAGGTGCCGATATGGTGCGTCAGCATGAAGGAGCAGACCCTGCGGCAGTAGCTTTTGATACCGTGCAGCGCGGAGTGGCACGTGAGTATGATGTGGTGATTATTGATACGGCAGGGCGTGTGCAAACTGATAAAGGTTTGATGGATGAGTTGGCGAAAGTACGCCGTGTGATTGGCAAAGGGCTGGCTGGTGCGCCGCATGAAGTTTGGCATGTGGTGGACGGTGGTACAGGGCATAATGCGATTGTGCAGGTGGATAAATTCCGCGAAGTGGCAGGCACAACAGGGCTGATTATCACCAAGCTCGATGGCTCTGCCAAAGGCGGCATTGTGGTGCAATTAAGTGATACCTATGGTCTTCCGATTCGTTATATTGGTGTGGGCGAAGCTCTGGAAGATTTGATGCCGTTTGATGCAGAAGCCTTTGTGGAAGGTTTATTGCCTGAAACAGGCGAATCTGCTGACAATGAAGCCAGCTAACTTCAAAAGATTATAAAAATTAAGGTATAATGCAAAAAATACTTATTTCTTCATGTTTGATGGGCGAAAAAGTTCGTTTTGATGGTAAAAATAAGAAGATAAATGCTGAAATTCTTGAAGTATGGCACGTAGAAAATCGTTTGGTTCTTTTGTGTCCTGAAGTGGCTGGTGGTTTATCCGTACCCAGAGCGCCCGCAGAAATTCAAGGTGAGTCAGTTATCAATATATTGGGTGAGGATGTGAGTCGGGCATTTTTTCAAGGGGCACAAAAAGCTTTAGCCCTGTGCCAACAGCATGATATTCATATTGCGATTCTGAAAGAAGGTAGCCCATCATGCGGGGTGACTCAAATCAATGATGGCACGTTTAGCCATATAAAAATTACAGGGCAAGGCGTGACGACTCGCTTACTTCAAAAGCACGGCGTGAAAGTATTTAGTGAGCATCAGTTAGAAGAGGCTCAAGCTTATTTGCAAAGTATCTTTTGAGATATGAAGGGTCATCTTTCTTGCTTGTCCAAGAAAGATGCAAAGAAAGACACCCTGGCAATCTGCATGTTTCCTTCATTTACAGTTTCCAAAAGGGCGCGTGATACTGCGCTATGCCTTTTGATAACTGACATTACGGCGCAGCTTGGACAGGGGAATTCTAGCACTTAGGCACTTTTATCCGTGTTTATTTGCGTGCACCTGCGGCTCTTTGGCAGGTTCAATATCTGGACCAAGCAATACGGCAATCCATTGGGTTTTAGGGTTGGCTTCCAAGGCGAGCTTCACAATCATGGTCAACGGAACGGATAACAGCATACCGACAGGCCCCAATAACCAGCCCCAGAATACCAAAGAAACAAATACAATCAGCGTAGATAAACCGACACCTTTACCCATAAAGCGTGGTTCGATCACATTGCCCATGATGATGTTCACCGCGACATAACCCAAACCTGTGTAAAGAGCAGTATCGACACCCAATTGCACCAAAGCCAGCAAAACTGCGGGCACGGCGGCAATAATTGAACCGATATTGGGCACATAATTAAATAGAAATGCTAGAAGTCCCCAAAGCAGAGGGTAGTCCACGCCCAAAATAGCCAACCAAATACTAACCACAATACCTGTTGCCAAGCTAATCCATGTTTTGATAACAAGGTATTGGTTTACACTCTTTAGAAATGTACTCACAGCATCGGTGGATGGGGCATGCTCGCCAATCACTGCCCATTTGTGAGGTAAAGCTAATGCTTCAAACATTAAGAAAATAACTGTTAAAACAATGAAAAAGGTGTTTGCCAAAGCATTGCCAAAACCTGCCAATAGTTTTCCTGCAAAACCCATCGCAGCGGCAGGGTTGAATGCGTCTAAAGCCATATCATGGGAAATATTGATGCCCAAGCCTGATAGCCATGCCAATAGTTGTGTGGTCTGACCTTGCAAACGCTCTTGGTAAACAGGAATATTTTGTGAAAAATCAGCGACCGATGCGCCCACAAAAATGCTAAGAAATGCGCCAAGCAAGACCAAGCCCAACGTCACCAATAATACTGCCCATGTTGCAGGGATGCCCTTATTTACCAACCAGTTTAAAGGCGGTAGGCAGATGCAAGCAATAAACATTGCCAGCAAGAGTGGAACAAGTAATGAGGCTGCGGCTTGAACGCCCGCAATGAGAACAACCAGACATGCTGCCGTAATTAGAAGTGGGCTATGTTGGCGAAGCTCTGTCATAGGTTTATTGATACTGACTCAAGCGAGGGTCTTCCAAATCAAAAGCATCTTCGCCTGAGGCATAGCTGAGTTTCAAATAGGGTAAACAGCCTTCACACTCTTGCCCTGCACCCGCTGCAACCGCATCATCGAGTGAGCCTTGTTCTTTAAGTTTGGCAAAGGTTTTGCCCAAACATTCACAGCGATTAACCTTTTCTTCTTCACACATGCCGACTCCAGTTATGACTTTCTAAAACTGGAGATTAGCAGCAATACCACCGCAATGGAAATACAGGCATCGGCGATATTAAATGCTGGCCAATGATAGGCAGTGCCATCCCACACCACATACCAATCAACGAAATCGACAACATAACCCAAGGTCATACGATCATAAATATTACCAATAGCACCCACTAGAATAAGAATAAAAAGCCATGATTCGATACCTTTTTTATTGCGTTCACGCCACCACCAAAGTGCGACAACCAACGCAATGCCGATGGTCACACCAAGCAATAAATTGGTGCGCCAAGCATGATTCCAATCAGCAAACATGGAAAATGCCACGCCAAAATTGTGCGCCTTTACAAGGTTGAAGAACCCATCAATCACCACCATATGAAAAAATGGCATTTGTTGCTCAATCCACCATTTGCTTAGCTGATCAGCAGCTAAGAGTAGTATAAATAGTCCAATTTGTTGCTTTGTTCGTGTTAACATAAATGTCCCTTGTTATCCGTAGCTGTTTTTTTGTAATTTTATCTCGGGAATAATAATATCCCAAGAGGGCTGCTTGCATGTTTCGGGCTTGCCTTCCTCATGTTGGTGCCTGCGGATAATGGCATGAACACTCACGTCTCCCACCTCCCAGCCTTGTTTATAAAGGTCGTATAACTTTTGTTGCATGGCAGCACTAAACTTACCAACCTTTTTCTTGTTATGGAAAATGACTCTATTGTCATCTAAAGTCAGCAAGCTTCCAACATCGATCTCTGATGTATCCACAGGCATATATTGCTTGCCCATAAAACCTAGAACTACATCGCCCATATTACAAAGATAGGTGTCATGACCACTATCAGGCTCATATGCTTCCAAAGGCAATGTGTTTTCTGCAATATTAAGAGAAGTAAACCACGCATGGTCATGGTTCGCTTGCATGAATATTAAGTTTCTTTCAGCACGCGTCATCGCAACATAGCGCAAGCGTAGCTCTTCAAGATGTTTGTTATTGTGACCTTTACTACCTGCAAATACGATGACCGTATCAAACTCCAAACCTTTGGCACTGTGCATGGTTCCAAGGTGAATACCACTGCCCATCTTCTTGCTTATATCAGTTGATARCTCACGAATTTCAGACCTCCACTCATAACATGAGCGAATAATGTCTGTTGAATCATCATAGGAGGCTAACCAATGCCAAAGCTCTTGTGTGGTTTTATGCGTTTGGATTTGCAAAGGCATTTTTTTCCAAGCCGCATGTATGTCAGTTGCGGATAGCGTTTTATCACCATCAAAAACATTTAACATGGCATGGACTTCTCTTAATTTATACCAAGGTAAAGTATCTTTGTTGCCTCGGATRCACACGGGCAGCTTTTCATGTCGTAATGCTGATGCAAGGTGTTCATAGTCGCCATGATTATGGCATAAAACAGCAATCTGACTGGCTTTTATATGTTCTTGTTCTGTAAGGTATTGACATATCTCTACCGTTTTTGCCTGCAACGATAGTTTAGCTCCCTGAAATAAACTGACTTTACCACATTTTTCCYTTTTAAAGGCAACAATGGGGCACTTCTCTTTTAAACGATTTGGGTGTTGTACAATGAAATCATTACTCACCWTAACAATTTCAACGGATGAACGGTAATTGATTGTCATATATTCAATGTTTGCTTGATAGTCGGATTGAAACTGTTGAATATATTTATTGTTCGAGCCATTCCACTCATAAATATTTTGATCATCATCGCCAACGGCAAACATCGTTAAACGCTCTTCCTCTGCCTGCAAAGAACGTCCAGCCATTGCTGATAAAAGATTATACTGTGCTTGATTAATATCTTGGTATTCATCCACCAAAATATGTTGGAAACCAGCCATGAGTTTGCGTCTTAATTCGTTATCCTCATCATTTTCATCATTTGATAATAGGGTAACCGCCTTGGATATAAGCTTTTTACTCCAATCTTTAAACTCATCACTATTTTCAGGTGGAAACTCGCCCAATAAACGCATAGCCAAACTGTGGTAGGTATGAATTTCTAGGAAATAAGCCTGCGTGCCTAAAAGGTGGGGTTTGTTAAGCCGACGACGTAATTCGGTAACTGTTGAGCGATTAAATGCCAAAATTAAAATGCTTTTGGGTCTAACCCTCTGCACACAGACCAACCATGCCACACGATGAACCAATAGCCGTGTTTTTCCTGAACCAGGACCTGCCAATACAAGCATATTCTTGTCTGCTGATTGCTGTACAATATCTCGTTGAGTAGTCGATAGCACACTGCTGCCGATAATGGCCTCTACACGCTCTGGGGTTGCAGAAGTTTCTAGGCTGGTCGCATCTTCAGGAAAATACTGTGTTAATAGCTTTTCTTCAGTTAGTTGAAAATAATCGTTCAGCAATTGTGCTGCATAGCTTTCATTCTTGCTGGACATTTGGATAGACCATTCACGCATCAAATGAACTTGCCTGATTTGTGCTTGATAATGTTCTGCTAAAGGTTGGTATGCTTTTTTACCTGGTTTTCTCTTATTTTTTGGAATATGCAAGGTCATAGCTGGGTGAAAAATAGCTGCTCCACTATCCAGTCCTAAAACATCACTTTTCTCTAATGCCAATAAGGCTTTTTCCGAGTGTTCTTCTTGAAAGAAGGAGCGCGTGAGAATATTCCCATTGAGCTCCTTTTCCAATTTTCCTAACTTGAATGGTACGCGGAGGTTTTTGCCCTTTTCATCTTTTGAAACTTGTTCATATAACCAGGAAAGGGAAACATCACTAAAGAGCTGGCGTTGACGAATATGCTCTTCAGCATCCATAAATTCTTTTTGCCAGCGTATTTGAAAATGGTCTTTTCCACGCGGCATCACCCTCACCAGATGATCCAATTGCCCCCATAAGGAAAGTAGTAATAAAATATCATTGGAAAGTACTTTAACTTCCGATGCTTCTCTAAGTTGGTGGCAGGCTTCATGGATATTAAGATGAAAGTCTTGGTCAATTTCACCTTGTGCTTTTTCTTGAATTAGCGCAAACAAGTGCTTTTCAAGATTCATAAGACGGCTTAAAGCTGTTTTGCTATCACCTTTTGTTCGTGCAGTTAGCCAAGCAACCAGAGACATATCATGATCCATAATCTTTGCATCTTGCAAACAGCGAATCTTTCTAAATACATCTTTTGCTTCCATGCCTGTTTGCTCGGCTATTTTATCGGCATTGATACTTTCATTATCAGGATACTGCATCACGGCCATTGCGACTTTTAAACATGCTTTAATATTAGACTCGGTTAATTTCTGTTGTCTTAAGCATGCCTCAATTTTTTCTTTGGTATTGATTAGAAAAGAGCCTTCAATCACCCCTGTTTTATTTTCTTTACGCTCAAGGAACCCATCTTCTTCTAACCAAGTAATAGCTGTTCGCACCTTGGTATCGGCTTGGTAGTCTCTACCATCAAAACCAAGCTCAAGATCATCTTCGTTATCAGCATGGCGTAAAATCTCACCACTACTCACTTGAATCATATTTGCATCATGATCACCATTTTTTGATGTTTTAGCTTTCCTTCGAATGGATTCAAACAATGATACAAAATCGCGAAATTCAATTTGTTGATTGCGGCGCATTTCGAACTGTTTATCAGCGTCCTCATCATTAAATAATAAGATACAATGTGCAGGTTTTCCATCACGCCCTGCTCGCCCTGCTTCTTGTAAATAATTTTCAAGTGAATCAGGCATTTGTGCATGAATAACCAAACGAATATCGGATTTATCCACACCCATGCCAAACGCATTGGTTGCTGCCATCACCTTAATCTCACCATTCATAAAGGACTGTTGAACCTCCTTTTTCTCTTTGGGTTTACGTCCTGCATGAAAATAATCTGCTGACCATCTATTATCTGAAAGAAAGCCTGCCATTTCTTCGGTGACCCGTCTTCGATTACAAAAAATAACAACCGCACCATCACCCATCACTTCTTTATGGATGTGCAATAAGCTCAATACTTTTTCGCGTTTTTCAGACATAGCACATGGTAAAACCTGATAACTTAAGTTATTGCGCGCATGACCACCCGAAAGAAGCTCCATATCCAAATCTAATGTTTTTTTGAAATGACCTTTTATTTCTTTGATAACATCTATTCTCGCTGTTGCAGTAAAGGCATGTACAGCAGGTATAGGCTGTTTATATTGCTCGGAAAATGCTTTGATAAACTTACCAATATACAGGTAGTCAGGTCTAAAATCATGTCCCCATTTGGATAGACAATGTGCTTCATCAATAACCCACTGACCAATTTCACGGCTTTTAATGCTTTCAATAAATGAAGTGTTTCGCAGTTGTTCGGGTGCAATATAAAGCAGGTGAATATCACCCATGCGAATGCCTTCCAAAACTTTATGACGTTCGGGCATATTGAGGCTGCTATTGAGTGCTGCTGCAAAATGGTAGCCTTTGTCATTGAGTTGCTGAACCTGGTCTCGCATCAATGATTGTAATGGCGAAATAATAACTGTTAACAGACCACGGTTGCGAGCCAGCATCATCGCAGGTAGTTGATAACAGAGTGATTTGCCACCACCCGTAGGTAAAATTGCCAATGTCGGCTGGGCTTTGCAGACCGATGCAACAATTTGCCGCTGTAGTGGGTTTTTAGGGTTATCACCTTGCCCAAAATGTCGAAATTGTTGGTAACCAAAAAACTGATCTAGGTTTGTTTCTAGATGATGATGCTTTTTACAATAAGCACAATTTGCATGGTCACATGATTGATTGCGAAGTTGATCCAAAATAGCTGCAAGTTTGGTGTGTTTATACCTTACCCATGTAGGTAAAACAGAGTTATTTCCAGCGATACTCAACCAAGCCAAGGCATAGGCAAATGCTCGTTGTTGTTCAGCATCCTTGCCTGCAATGCTCGGGAGTAAAGGCTTTAGCATATGCTGACATACCTTATCATCTCCAAAGCTATGCCCAACAAGATAGTCTTTGATTTGTTGATTGTTTGGAAGGCTTCCCAAAAGAGTGTGGAACATCTTTTTATATGATGATGACGTTGGAATCAAAAAACGTCCATAAAGGCCACTTAGCTCTTTTATTTTTAGGAAGCCAAAACATTGGTCTTTGAAAAGTTTTGCTGTTTGTTTGCAATCTTCTACAGGGTCATTGATTGACTCTCGTTGTATTTTATAATCTTTAACGAGATGGTGATAAGGGTTTTCTGGAAATGCTAGTGGATTTAAAATCAGTGTATCAATCAATTTATTTTTTAACTGTGCAAAGTGCGATTCTGCTTTCATTAAGTAAGCCCAATCATGCGCTTGGATATTGTGTCCAATAATAAAATTACTTGAACGAATAAACTCAAAAAGAGCTGTTAGTGCATCGCGCCTGTTAAAACCGCCATCATAGTAAAGTCGTGTATGATCTTTTGGTCGCCAAGCACCAATTTTAAGAAGCTGTTGCGTTTCTGGGTGGATCTCTAAATCCACCAATACAGATTGATGGAGAACTGTATTAATTTTTTCTATAGCTATAGAATTATTACCCATAATGATAGCGACATTGGGCAATCCAGAGCTCATTCTTTTCGATTCTATAAATCAAACGATGCTCTTTGTTGATACGTCGCGGCCAATACCCTGACCAATGGTGGCGCAAAGGCTCGGGAGAGCCTGTGCCCTCAAAAGGATGTCTGCGAATTTCTTTGATGAGCAGATTGATACGCTTTAGTAGCTTTTTGTCATGGGCTTGCCAGTAAAGATAATCTTCCCAAGCATCGTCAGCCCATATGATATTCACGATTTGAGCAAGTCTCGCACAGTTCCTTTGCCATTTTCCAATTGGTCAATGGCACGTGTTAGACGTTGTGCATTTTTGCTGCTTGCCATTAAATGTGCTGTTGCTTCATAAGATTTAAAATCCTCTAACGACATGACAACAGCAGGAGAACCATTTTGGCGTGTCACCAATAAAGGTTCATGGTTGTCATTCACCTGATCAATGGATGATGCCAAATGATTGCGAAATGCGGTATAACTGATGGTTTCCATAACACACCTCCGAAAACAGGAAAAGCGTACATGTTCTTATTTCTGTACGCAAGTGCTGATGGATGTTTTAGTCTAAGCTATGCTGCAACTACATCAAAACAACGCGGGCAGATTTCGTTATGAATATCGTGGTTCGTATCCGCAGGTTTTGAAACATTCCAACAGCGAGGGCATTTGATGCCATCAGCAACCTCAATGTTCAGGGTATCACCAGCAGTTACTTCCGCCATAATCAATAGTTGTTCATAACTTTCACCCAAGTTTTCAGAAAACGCCAAATCAAGATTTGGCACAGACACTTTTGCTGCAATAGAAGAGCCAACAACCTTGTCTTTTTTCGCCACATCCATGGCTGTGTTCACTTGCTCACGCATGGCAAAGAATTTATTCCATGCTTTGGCATCAATGCTGACATCGGAAACACTGGCAAAATTTTGAATGTGAATACTTTCTGCTTTTGCATCAGGCAAGAACTCCCAAATTTCTTCGGCAGTCATCGGGATAATCGGTGCAATCAAACGTACCAAGGTATGGGCAATGTCATACAAGGTTGATTGTGCAGACATACGGCGTGCGGAATCAGAGGCATCGCAATACAAACGATCTTTGATGATGTCGAGATAGAAACCGCCCAAGTTCACGGAACAGAAATTGTGAATTTCTTGGTGAATTTGATGGAAATGATAGTTTTCGTATGAGTTTTGAACATTTGAGGCTACTTCTGCCAACCTATGCATAGCCCATTGATCCAATTTATTGCGATGTTCCAATGGTACGGCATTCGAGCCGTCAAAATTCTCAATATTACTTAACAAGAAACGAATCGTATTGCGAATGCGACGATAGGATTCTGCTAATTGTTTGATGATTTCATCGGAAATGCGAATGTCTGCCGAATAATCAGCCGAAGCAATCCATAGGCGCAAAATGTCGGCACCCATTTGATTGATAATTTTTTGTGGTGCAATCACATTGCCCTTAGATTTGGACATTTTGTTGCCATTTTTATCCACCACAAAACCATGGGTCAACACTGCTTTAAAGGGTGCAACACCACGTGTGCCAATGGATTCAAGCAAGGATGATTGAAACCAGCCGCGATGTTGATCGCTGCCTTCCAGATATAAATCTGCGGGCGATTGTAAATCTTCACGTGGCTCTAATACACAGGCATGCGTTGAACCTGAATCAAACCATACATCCAAAATATCGGTTTCTTTTTCAAATTCAGAAGCATTACATTCTGGGCAAGTTGTGCCAGCAGGTAAGAAGTCATTCACATCTTTGGCAAACCAAACATCGGCACCTGCTTGTTCGACTTGTTTTGCAATGCCTTCCACGATTTCAGGTGTGGTTACAGCATGGGAATTACAAGATGTGCATTTAATCGCAGTGATGGGTACACCCCAATTGCGCTGACGCGACACACACCAATCAGGGCGTTGCTCCACCATGCCACGAATGCGATTTTCGCCCCATGCAGGTGTCCAAGCTGTTTCTTTAATCGCTGCCAAAGCCTTATCGCGCAAATCATTTTTATCCATGCTGATAAACCATTGCGGTGTTGCACGGAAAATTAATGGTTTGTGGCAACGCCAGCAATGCGGATACGAATGTCGGATTTGATCGGTTGCAAGCAATGCACCACAACTTTGCAAATACTCCACCATCACAGCATTGGCTTTGTACACATGATGCCCTTCAACCACAGGTGTGGCAGGTTCAAAAATACCATGGTCATCGACAGGGTTAAATGCTTTTAAGCCATAACGAAGTCCGACTTCGTAATCTTCCTGACCATGTCCAGGGGCTGTATGTACACAGCCTGTACCTGCATCAAGGGTGACATGCTCACCGACCAAAATTGGCGCATCTTGATCCAAATATGGGTGGCGAAACTTGCGATTTTCGAGTGTTTTACCCTTAAAGTGTGCAACAGCCTCATATTCTGCATTTAACTCTTTAAAAACAGACTCACAAAGCCCTTCTGCAAGGATAACAATTTCATTTTCTTTCAGATTTTCATTGCCTTTGGCATCGGTGATGCGCACAGCCACATAATCCAATGCAGGGCCGACAGATACAGCAAGGTTGGCTGGAATCGTCCAAGGTGTGGTTGTCCAAATAACAACGGAGACATCACCCGTTAATGCGGCATCAATATCGGATAAATCTTCACCCGCTTTGAATTTTACAAAGATAGATGAAGATGTGTGATCTTCATGCTCCACCTCTGCTTCTGCCAAGGCAGTGGCACATGACACACACCAATGCACAGGTTTGGCACCTTTATACAAGCCGCCATTGCCCAAAAACTTGCCGATTTCACGCACGGTATTGGCTTCAAACTTATAATCCATCGTGATGTATGGGTTTTCCCAGTCACCCGTAATGCCCAAACGCTTGAACTCTTCACGCTGAATATCAATTTGCCCTTTGGCATATTCACGGCATTCAGCGCGAAACTCTGAATCGCTAATATCTTCTTTTTTGCGTTTCTTTTTCTTGAATTTTTCTTCGACCTTCAACTCAATTGGCAAACCATGACAGTCCCAGCCTGGCACATAAGGCGCATCAAAACCCATCATGGTACGCGAGCGAACCACGATGTCTTTGAGTACTTTGTTTACCGCATGGCCAATATGAATCGAGCCATTGGCATAGGGCGGTCCATCATGCAGGATGAATTTTGGCGCATCTTTACGAGCTTCACGAATCTGCGTGTAAAGGTTTTCTTCTTCCCATTTGGCAAGGCGTTTCGGCTCATTGACAGGCAAGTTGCCACGCATAGGAAAGTCAGTTTTCGGTAAGAAAACGGTATGTTTATAATCAAAGGGTTGCTGTTCAGACACGGTCATGCTCCAAAGGGTCGAGTAATCACTTATTTTGGGTGAATCATAGAGAAAGCTATGCAAAATGTCCTCGTTTGAATGAAATAAGTGAAAAAACCTATGCCGCAGGCACTTGATAAGCGGTGTGTTTTGGCAGTGGTTACTGCCGACATGATGGAATTTATCATTTGACCTTTTGAAAGGTTTACTCTATAAATATCGCAGTTTATTCTGGGGAGGATGCTTGACGAACCATCAAATAACACAGCAGGCTTCTATAAAACAGAGCATTAAAACAAAGATATTTTTTGTTTTAACTGTCACGCTTTCTTTGGTTTTTGGCGCAACGTTTTACTTTCTATCTGGGCAGCAATACAAAATTGTTATGCAACAATCACAGACAGGGGCTGAGGAAACGGCCTATGTATTATTGGCAAGTTTGGAAACATTGATGCTCGCTGGAGATGGTAATTTGGCGCATGATTGGCTTGAAAGGGTGCGTAAAGAGTCCAAAATTGAACWGGTGGATATTTTTCGAACCGATGGTTCACATGCATTTCGGGATTTAAATACCATCCATCAAGTGAATGGTTTTTTGAATACACAGGCATTTATGCGCGCAGAACTTGCCCCCAAACAAGCCAGTGATATTTCTTTAAGTGATTTTAAAAAAGCCTCGCAAGGCAAATCCATCGTTGTAAGCCAAACCGAAAAGCAACGYTTGATGTTTTTGCTGCCTATACCGCTTGGTGAGCAATGCAAAGCCTGCCATGGTTATGATGCATCACCTGTACGGGGTGTTTTGAGGGTCACAACATCGACKGCCTCGGCTTTGGAGAAGATTGAGGCTATACGTCTCCAAGCGTTGATAATTTCTGTTTTTTCAATGCTATTGCTGGGGGGGATTCTCTTCTTTTATATGAAAAAGTGGATTATCACACCCATTTCTAAACTTTCTTTGGCAAGTGAAAAAATTAGTCATAATGACTTCGACATTCATCTTGATATTCAGGGGAATGATGAAATTTCTGCATTGGCTACAAGCTTTAATCATATGGTTGAGCGCTTACAAAACACAACGGTGTCCAGAGATTATGTGGGTAGTATTATTGCATCCTTGGGTGAGATGTTATTGGTTACCGATCATGAGGGGCACATACTTACGGCAAACCCTGCGACATTAAATGTGTTGGGTTATTCAGAAAAAGAACTCATGGGCATGTCAGTCGATGATTTGTTATCAGAAGATAGCGTTTTACTGGATGATTCTGAGAAAGAAGCGCTGGTTCAGAAAGGTGATGTGAAAAGTATTGAAGTGAATTTTATGGCTAAGAATGGGCAAAATATACCTGTTTTGGTAAGCCTCTCATTATTACAAGGCAGCTCAGAAAAACAGCGTCGAATTGTGCATGCGGCGCGTGATATGACGCAACAAAAGAAAGTAGAGCGAGAACTTCGTTTGGCAGCCAAGGTGATGGATACGGTTTCCAATGCAATTATGGTATCTGATGTGAAGGGTAATATTCAGCTTATCAATCCAGCATTTTCACGTATTACAGGTTATTCGCCAGAGGAAGTGATTGGCAAAAATCCAAGGATTTTACAATCAGGCAGGCAGTCTCCAGAGTTTTACAAGCAAATGTGGAAAGGGATTCTTGAGCAAGGTTATTGGGAAGGAGAAATTTGGAATCGACGGAAAAATGGCACTATTTATCCAGAATGGCTCATTATTACCACCATTAAAGATGAATACAATGATATTTCACACTATGTGAGCACCTTTCTAGATATTACGGAACGTAAAGATTTTGAGGTGAAACTTGAGCATTTAGCCAACCATGACCCTTTAACGGGGCTGCCAAATCGTTTGCTATTTATAGACCGTTTAAGTCATGCCATAGAAATATCCAAGCGCTCGCAAAGTAAATCGGCGCTGATATTTATTGATATTGATGGCTTCAAACCAGTGAATGATACGCATGGCCATAATGTGGGTGATGTGCTGCTGCAAAAAATTGCCACACGCCTGCAAAGTTGTGTGCGAACGTCAGATACTGTGGCACGTGTTGGCGGGGATGAATTTGTCATGATTATCGAAAACATCTCCAATATGGATAGAGCTATCAACATCGCTGAGAAGGCTCTATTACTGATGCGTAAAACTTTCATAATAGATGAGTTAGAATGCCAAGTTGGTGCGAGTTTGGGGGTTAGCATCTACCCTGATGATAGTGAAGATTTGGATGAGTTAACAAAACAGGCAGATGCCGCGATGTATCATGCGAAAAAATCAGGCCGTAATCGCATATCAATATATCAAAATGACTTAAAATAGCAGCTTAATACCCTAATTGTAATGCTTTGCACCGCGAGCAGGGGCAATGCCTGTTTGTAAAAAGCCTCCTTAACATTCTTTGTCATACGGTTTAAACTTAGACCATGTTACGATATTTTCTAATCCTCCTCTTCTTGTTAAGTCTGCCGTATGTTGCCATTGCGGATGATTTGGATGCCAGAAACATTATTCAGAAAGTTCAAGATTTGATGCGCTCCAATACCAGTACAGCGCGCTATAATATGCAGATTCAAACATCTGACTGGCAGCGTACCATTCGTTTTGATGCGTGGGATGAGCGTATTGAAAAACGTTTTTTCATTCGTGTGTTAGCACCGCGCAAAGAGCAAGGTACCGCTTGGTTAAAATCAGATAAGAATTTGTGGATGTATTTGCCAAAATTGGAGCGCGATATTCGCATTCCAGCCTCGATGATGCTTTCATCATGGATGGGTTCAGATTTTACCAATGATGATTTGGTGAAAATGGATTCGGTGGTGGCAGATTATGATCATAAAATCATTAAAAAAGATGCCCATAGCATTACCATAGAATCCACTGCCAAACCTGATGCACCTGTGGTTTGGGGTAAAATTATCCATGTTGTAGATGTTTCTGGAATCCCTTTAAGTGATGATTATTATGATGAACATGGTGTGCATATTCGGCATTTGACTTTTAGTGAAGTTGCGGTGATGGATGGACGACGTATTCCCACACTTTGGATTATGCAGCCTCTAAACAATGTGGGGAAAAAGACTTTATTAAAGCTTGAAAAAGCAACCTTTGATAAACCCATTCAAGCATCTGTTTTTACCCGTGCTAATTTACGTAGGGCTGGCAAACGCTGATGATTTTTTCCCTTGCTTGGCGCAACATTGTACGCAATTGGCAGCGCAGTTTTGTGACCATTGCTGCGGTGGCGACAGGTTTGGGCGCATTGATTTTTTTATGGGGATTTAATGATGGTGTGCACAACGCCATGATGCGGAATTTGCAGCAAGTGATTGTGGGCAGTATTCAAATTCATCACGCTGATTACTTTAAAAAATCAAGCTTATCTCGGCATATGCAAGCCGTGCCAGAGCTACAAAAAGCGTTAGCCAAGGTTCAAAATTCAGGTCAAATCAAAGCCTTAAGTTGGCGTTTGGATACCTTTGCGTTGGCAGCCGGTGATGATGTCTCCGAGGGGCTTGTATTGCTCGGCATGGATGCCCAAGCCGAGGCAAAAACCACGCGCATTGCACAAAAAGTGGATAAGGGACGTTTCTTGCAAGTGGGAGATGGCGCTGTTTGTGTGTTGGGCGCAACTGCAGCGCGCAATTTAGGTGTCGCTTTGGGTGATGATGTTATTTTCTTAACCCAAGATCGTTTTGGAGCTTTGGCAGCCGATAAATTCAAGTTGATTGGTATTATTTCTAGTGGTGAAATGGGTATTGATCGAGGCTTGGCAATTGTTCCGTTGGATGTGCTGCAAACAATGCTGGAAATGCAAGGGCGTTATACGCGTGTGGTATTGCAAATCGAACCAGAGAATTTGGAGGCAGTTACCACAGTATTGCGTAACAGTTTAAATCATAAAGATTACGAAGTATTACGCTGGTACGATATGTATCCGATGATGAAGCAATGGGTTGATTTGGAAAATGCTTTTTATTATATCTTTTTGGGCGTGGTATTRTTGATTGTKGCRGCTGGTATTATGAACACGGTGTTGATGAGYATGYTGGARCGSGTGCGTGAATTYGGYGTGATGATGGCGCTGGGCTGTAGTCGCCGCATTTTAGCCAGCATGGTGATTGTGGAGTCCGTGATTTTGGGCGGACTGGGTGTATTGCTTGGGCTAGGCGTGGGTTTAAGTTTGGTGGCTTGGTTTCATACTGTAGGCATCGATTTGTCTGCACAGATGGACACAGTCGCACGCTTTTATGTTGACCCGATTGTGTATACAGAGATTGATGCGGATCATTTATGGCAAACGGCGGGGTCGGTGATGGCGGCAGCGATTGTTGCGGCATTTGTGCCAATTTGGCGTGTGGCAAAGCTGCAACCCGTTGAGGCGATTCACCATGTTTAAGGTTTATTTGCAGCTTGGACTGCGTAATTTGTTGTTGTACCCGATGCGTACTGGCTTAACCGTATTGGGCTTGGCGATTGGCATTGCTGCATTAACATTTTTATCTGCTATGAATGATGGCTGGCTGCAAAATATGAAACTAAATTTTGTGCTGACACAAATGGGGCATGTGCAGGTGCATGCCAAAGGCTTTGAGCAAAGTCGTCGCATCAGTGATTATATACATGATGCAAATGCTGTTGATAAAGTCTTGCAAAATACACCACATATTCAAGCTTGGACACATCGCATTCGTGTGTCGGGTCTCGCTTCTGCTGCGGGTGCCAATGCCAGTGTGTTGGTGAGTGGTATCGAGCCTGAAAATGAGAAAAAAGTTAGCCGTTTGTCTGGTTTTATCCAGCAGGGAAGTTGGTTGAAAAAAGGTGATAARCGMGGCGTTGTTCTGGGCGATGTTTTGGCAGATCGYTTGAGTGTGGGTTTGGGCGATAAAGTTGTGCTTATGGCAGCATCACCTTCGGGAGATATTGCCTCTGAAGTCTTTCGTGTGCGTGGCTTGATTCATTCGGGTGTGATGGATGTGGATAACCTTTTGGCATTGGTTCCGCTTGCGATGGCGCAACATTGGTTGGGCTTGGAAGGGGGCGTAACCGATGTGGTGATTCGTGCTGAGAATTTCACATCTGTTGATGCCATCAGCAGTCATTTGAAACAAACATTGGATAGCGATATTTTTGAAGTATTGCGCTGGCAAGAAATTGACCCGATGGCAGAGCAATGGACCATGTTTGCTGAGGTTTATACATGGATTGTCTTATTGGTGGTGATTATTGTGGTGTTGGCAGAGGTGCTCAATACCATGTTAATGAGTATGCATGATCGTGTGCGTGAATTTGGTTTGATGTCGGCACTGGGCACGGGGCAAAATCAATTGTTTGCCATGGTGGTCTGTGAAACTTTGGTATTGGTGGCGATGGGTGGTGCATTGGGTTTTGTTCTGGGCGCAGCATTTAGCCTTTATTTYGGRGAGTATGGTCTRGATTTATCMCARTATRCGACGGCATTYTCRTTTATGTATATGAGYCCGATTGTTTATCCAGAACTCACATTCAATGGCTGTGCTCGTATTTTAATCGCTGCGATGTTTGGTGCGATTTTGGCAGGGCTTTACCCTGCTTGGAAGGCATCGCGATTGAATCCTGCGGCAGCCATGCGAGAGGTATAATGATGTCCAACGATATATTATTGCAGAGTACGGATTTGTGTAAATATTATCACAGTGGCGACTCAAATATTGCGGCGTTGGATCATGTGGACTTCCAATTGGAAAGGGGTGCCTTTACGGTATTATCAGGGCGCTCTGGTTCAGGCAAGACCACGCTTTTAAATATGATTGGGCTGCTCGATAGCCCTGATAAAGGTGCATTACAGATTGCGGGAGAAGATGTGCTGGCCTTATCCTCTGCTGCGCGTGCCAATTTTCGTTTGCAGCGTATTGGTTTTGTGTTTCAGGCTTATAATTTAATTCGTGTATTGTCGGCTCAGGAAAATGTTGCTTATGTTTTGCAACTGCGCGGCATGCCCAAACAAGAACGCTTAGTTATTGCCAATCGTTGGCTGGCAGAAGTGGGTTTGGAAGGCTTGGAACATCGTCGCCCAGATCAATTATCAGGTGGTCAACAACAACGTGTGGCTGTCGCACGCGCCCTTGCCAGTGAACCAGCCTTGGTATTGGCGGATGAGCCGACAGCAAACCTTGATTCACAACATGGCGAATCGTTGATGGCTTTGATGCGGGAGTTGAATGAACGCTGTGGTATGACTTTTTTGATCGCATCGCATGACCCTGTTGCGATGGCGGCGGCAAAACAAAGTGTTTATATGCAAGATGGGAAAATCATCGCGTGTGATGATGTGTAAACGTTGACGTTGTTATGGTTGTTACATGTCAGCCTTGTGGGCTTGTCGCTAGCATTATTTTTGTGGCGTGGCATCTCCATGTGGCAAGGAAAAAGCCTGCAATCATATACTTGGAAACGCCAAATTCCCGATACGATTGATAGTGTTTTATTTATCAGTGGGGTGAGCTTGGCTTATGTTTTTGGTTTTGCGCCTTGGTATGATAGCTGGTTATTCGCAAAGCTCATTGCCCTTTTGATGTATATAGTTTTTGGTTTTATGGCACTTCGAGAAGGCTCAGTATTATGGCTTAAGCGCACGTGCTTTATGCTCGCTTTGCTTACAGCAACTTACATGATTGGCATTGCCCATAACAAAGTGATTGAGCCTTGGTACATGTTGTGATGCCTCTATTTTTGGTTGCGTTGCTTTTTCTGACAGCCCATCAAGCGCAAGCTGTTGAATTATCTGGACGTTATACGAATTTACTATTTCAGCATAAAGATTCGCGTAATCAGTATGTTACAAGCGATTTAAACCGTCTTCGCTTGACCGTTGATGGCGGTGAACATGCTTGGCAATGGCGATTAAGCTATGATCATGAATTGCTGTATGGCGGGGCAGTGCGTGACCCAGCTTTTGCGCAACTTCGCCAGCGACCCGATCCAACATGGTTGGATTTAAATGCAAATATTGTTCACTCAGCCTCTATAGACTGGCGGCATAACCTTTATCGCGGCTGGATACAGTATAAAGCCGAGGCATGGGATGTTGTGCTTGGTCGCCAGCGTATTGCGTGGGGTTCAGGGCGCATTTGGAATCCAACAGACCGTTTTAACCCTGTTCAACCTACGGCATTGGAACCCGACCAAAAACTGGGTGTGGATGCAGCATATATGACACATAGTTATTCTGATTTTGGCAGCATTCAATTGGTTGCCGCTCCACCACAGTCTAACCGAGCTTTAAATCGAAAGTGGGCATTGCGCTGGCAGGATACGATAGAACAAACGGATATGGCTTTGTGGCTTGGTGAGGTGGGTGAAGAGCGTGTATTGGCTGTGGATGTGACTGGCAATGTTGCTGATGCGGCAGCCCGCTTGGAATGGCAGCAATCTTGGGGTGGAAAACAAGGTGGTTTTGGGCAACTTGTTGTAGGTATTGATGGCACTTTAACGGGTCAGTTATTCACGGAAGGTTTGTATGTGGCAGTAGAGTATTTTTATAATGGTTTGGCAGGCTTACATGCCAAACAGCTTATACAGTCTGATATACTGCAAAGTAATTCACGGCAATTATTGGGTATGTTGATGGCTTATGATCTCACGCCATTGTGGCGAACAGAGCTTGTATGGCTGCTTGATTTGGAAAAACCAAGCATGTTTATTGCGCCAAGTCTGCGTTGGTCGGTCAGTGATAATATGGATGCGACTATATTTTCTCAGTTACCCACGGGCAGTGCGGGCAGTGAATTTTCAGGCTTGAATGAGTTGTTTGCAGTAAAACTTGAATATTATTTTTAAAACAATGCTGGATAAGAGGTGCTTTTATTCATGGTGGGTGAGTCCTTGACAGCGTTGATCTCCATGTGTTTCCACCCAGTGTTCAAAATCACCATAGGCTGTCATAAAGGCTTGGAAAATAGGCCCTGGAATGCAACAAATAAGGCAGCGCCCTTCAGCAGATAGTGTTGTGGAGCTTGGTAGCATAAGGTGTTTATTTAAATCACCAAACATATCATTTTTTCCCAATGAGCATTTTAATAGCTGACCTTGCACCTCTCGTTTGGCGCTTAGTTTGCCGTGGATGACCACGCAACATTGATCGGTCATATTATGGTCAGCTAAAATACCTTCTTCAATTTCAACAATGTTTGATTCTTCAGCTAGCCAATCTCGATCAGCCTCTGCCAACTGTGTGAAAGCGGGGTGGGTTTGCGGCATGGAACGGATTAAACGTGTTTTAACAGCTTTCATTAACTGCTCTCCCGCAGCGGGAGACTGTTGCATCAATTGTGCAATAGCCTCATTTGAAAACTCTAAAATTACAGCATCGCCTGCTGCAGTTACGCTGGCGGTGCGTGGTAATTTATACACACACGCATACTCACCAAAATAGTAACCAGGAAGTAGTGTGCTAAGGTGAATGTCAGGACCTACACCCAATTGCAAATGAACCTTCATCTGACCTTCAAGAATCAAATAAAAGCTATCGCTTATTTCACCTTGTTGAACAACTGTGTCGCCATCATGGCAACGAAAAATTCGCGCCTGTGAGATGAAACCCATCGCTTCTTTATCGGAAAGTTTGTCAATCAAAGAGAAGGTTTGAGTTGAGGTAGGCTGGGCGGTGTCCAAGGTCATTTTTGCCATGCTAATCATGGACTCAACATCATCCTGCTCAGGGTAATTCAAGCGTTTGTAAATTTCTAAAAAACCTAATGCGCTACCAGGTTGTCCACGAGCCAGCATACGCCGCGCCATTTCCATGGCCAATTGCCGAGCTTTTTCTGGTTCATTTTGGCGTTGTAGTATTTGAATGAGGGGCCGCGCCAAGTGCAAATCTTCGCGAAAGATATGGTGCAAAGCATGGTATACATAGAGCAATTCTTTATCATTCAAAGGCATGCTGAAAGTGTAGATGCTTTGAGGGTAAAAACATAGTCCTTACCGCACCCTTGCAGGATTTTATTAAATACTATCTTCCCGCGTGGCTTTAAAACGCCGCATTTGGGTGAATATTTTATTGGGATATTTATGTTTTCCAAGTGAGCCGTTGTATGCTGCAAGCGCTCGATCTAGGGTTTTATAGCGATCAATGTAATAGCGTAAAATAGCCGATCCGTAACGAATATTGGTTTCAATTTCAAATAGGTTATCGCTTTCTGAACCAAGCTCTTTCTTCCAAAAGGGCATCACCTGCATCAAGCCGCGTGCGCCGACATTGCTGACGGCAAAATGATCAAAGCGTGACTCCACAGAAATCAGACTAAGCATCAATTCAGGGGAAAGATCAAAGCGCACGCTGTAAAAATAAACCCAACGGGCAATGCTTTGTGCTTCTTGTTCATTGGGAACCCAACGTTGAATCACCTTACGAATATCTTGTTCCCACACCTGCTGTTCAAAATCCACTGTTCCTTTGGTTTCTTTTGGCTGCTGTAACATTTCACGCAATTCATTTTTTTCTGTTTCAGGAAGGATATCAAGAGGACCTGTGCTTTGTTCAATAACATCAATGGTGGCTGTATTTTCCACCATGCTCTGCCTTTCTTCGGGGGTGCTCAATATCCAAAATGGCAAGGTGATGCAAAATCCAAGCACCAAAATACCTGCTAGCACACCTTTGGCAGATGCACCTTTTAAATAGCGCGAAATACGCAGTTTCAGTTTGCACCTGCTAAAATGCCATGAATAGTGTCAATCACAGCACTTAATGCCACGTCTTGTTTTGAGCCAGTACGTTGCCGAATTTCAATGGCATCGGCATCCAAACCGCGATCGCCGATAACCACATGAATGGGTAACCCCATCAATTCTGCATCTTTGAATTTCACACCAGGGCGTTCTTTGCGGTCATCCCAAAGCACTTCGATGCCTTGTTTGCACATATCATCATACAACTTCTCAGAAGCGTTCATGGCAGTTTCACTCTTGCCCATGGTGATAATAGCCACTTGAAAAGGTGCCAGCGATAGCGGCCAAATCATGCCGTTCTCATCATTGCATTGCTCGATAACTGCGGCAACCAAGCGTGATACACCTATGCCATAACAACCCATGGTTGCTGTCGCACGCTTGCCATTTTGATCTTGGAATAAGACTTCCAATGGTTTGGTATATTGTTGACCCAGTGCAAATACTTGTCCAACTTCAATGCCACGCGCATGTTCAATATGCCCTTCAGAGCAATGGGCGCAGCCATCATTGAGGCGCACTTCTCGCAAATCTACAAAATCAGCATTTTCAATATCGCGGCTTATGGATAAACCAGAAACATGGCTGTCAGCGTTGTTTCCACCAGCAACCATGCCAACGGCATCACGCAAGCTTTCATCTACAAGTATTTTGCAACTTAAACCCTGTGGACCGACAAAACCTTTGATGCCGCCGATGGCAAGCAATGCAGCGTCATCCGCTAATTCAACGTCATTCGCAGCCAATGCGCGCGCCAGTTTAATTTCCTGCAAGCTATCATCGCCATACACACAAGCGGCCACTGTTTGCCCATCAAACTCACCACCCGTTACTTGATAAACCAGTGTTTTAATCAGCTGTGATGGGTCGATTTTTAGAAAACTTGCGACATCTTCCACACTGCTAACATTGGGCGTTTCAATTTCATGTAATGCAGCATCATCAAAGCTTGGAATAGTGCGCGTGGAAATGCCTTTTTCCACGTTAGCGGCATAATCACAGTGTGAGCAGTAGGCGATTAAATCTTCACCAGATTCTGCCAATACATGAAATTCATGCGATTGATTACCGCCAATGGAGCCAGTATCGGCTTCAACAGCACGAAATTTTAGCCCCAAACGCGTAAAAATACGCTGATATGTTGCAAACATATTATCATATTCTTCTTGCAATGATTCCTCATCGGCATGAAATGAGTAGGCATCTTTCATGACAAACTCACGACCACGCATCAAACCGAAACGTGGGCGCACTTCATCACGAAATTTACTTTGAATTTGGTATAAATTCATCGGTAGTTGTTTGTATGAACGCAGTTCGCGACTAACCAAATCACAAATGACTTCTTCATGGGTAGGGCCAAGGCAGGATTCATGAGCATGGCGATCTTTAAAGCGTAATAATTCATTGCCATACTTTTCCCAGCGCCCTGACTTTTTCCAAAGCTCAGATGGTTGCACCATAGGAAGCAACAGCTCTTGCGCACCAGCGCGTGCCATTTCTTCGCGTACAATGCCTTCAATCTTGCGCAATACACGCAGCCCCATGGGTAAAAAGTCATACACACCTGACGTGACACGGCGGATAAAACCGGCGCGTAATAATAGCTTATGAGAGATGACTTCTGCATCGGCAGGGTCATCGCGTAAGGTCGGGGCAAAGAAACGTGAATATCGCATGGCGGGAAGTTTAGCCGTGAACTCTGCGATGAGGTAGTGGCAAGTTGCGTTTCTTATTATTGAAGTGCGAAATAATTGTGCAAGACCTATAAAGCATGCAGCCTTGCGGCATGCAGATTCATTGGCCAAACACTCATTTTTTACTATCTGTCGCGGATACACGCGAATTTCCGTATATTGATTTGCCGCAAATTGCGATTGCAGGGCATTCAAATGTGGGGAAATCAACACTGTTAAATGCCTTGTTTGAGCGTAAAGGTATGGTGAGGACATCGAAAAAACCAGGTTGTACCCGCTTGTTGAATCTATTTGAAGTAGATAAGAAGCTCTTGGTTGTTGATTTGCCAGGTTATGGTTATGCCCGCGCCCCGAAATCTGAAAAACATAAATGGGCGAAGCTGATTGATTTGTATTTGCGCGGCAATACACCGCCGCAATTGGTGTTGTTATTGCTGGATATTCGACACGGTCCGAAAGACAGTGATTTGCAGTTGATTGAATATTTGAATGAGCATGGTGTCCGCTGGCTTCCTGTAGCGACCAAAGCGGACAAATTAACGGGTAATAAACGAGCCAAACGATTAAAAGAGATGTGTGATGATATGGGCGGTTTGCTCAAGCCGCTGCCGACATCCAGTACCAGTATGCGTGGCATTGCTGAATTGCGAGAACTTATGATTAAAGAAATTCTAAGCCAACAAGAAACTGCTTGGGATCAGGTGTCGGATCAGAACGACTGACCTGTTCCTAAATGTATGCGCCAGCGATGTAAGGCTGTGCTATAAGCCACATCACCACGCAATGTGCCATTGATTAACCAACGTAAAGTCCAACGTACGCCTGTTCCCACGCCAGCAACAACAGAGCGCCCCAATGCTCGGTGCCCTTGATTATTGACATGCCCAGCATCAATAAAAGCAACCCATTGCACATTACTCTCTGGCTCAATAAGCATGCGGCTTTCGAGCGTGCCATAAATATAGGCACTGCCTTGCAAGTCTCCAGGGTAATAACCTCGAATACCATTTCCACTGCCCAGATCAAACAAACCATCGCGCAGTAAGTTGCCTTCTACCCAGCCTGCATTCACGCGTACATTGATTGTATTTTGGTTTTTTAGAGGCATATAGTTTCGCCATGATGCGCTTTGCCGACTTACATTAACGGATGATCCAAATAAGCTGTTGGCAAGCTCCACATGATAATTAAAAGCTGAGCCAGTAATCCATGTCGTATGATCATCCACAAAACGGTAGTTGATGCCTAAATTCACGGCATTACGTTGAGAGTTCTGAATATCAGCTTGAGGAAGCCCAGTTTTTAATGTGAATTTTTTAAGGCTATGACTAAGCCCTATACGGGTATCCCATCCTTCGCCAGGCACAGCACCAAAAGCATAAGACAAACCCAGCCCCCAATCTTGGGTGTTTTGCACATAGGAGCTACTCAAAACACCATTTTCAAATGCATCAAAGACACTGTCACCGCGATTAACAGACATATCCATACCGTACTTTGAATCAGCAATGCGCCGCCATATATAGGAGCCTTGGTATGATTGACCTTGGTTTCCACTGAAGTTCTTGCCCGTATCCGCGCTTGCTGAAGCGCGAGCAAAGTGATTCAAACCCCATACATTATAATAGCTCAAGGCAAGCCCCACACGTGATGCGCCACCATCTTTTCGAGTTGCTTCTGGCAATAACCAGATTGGCCAGCGATCTTTGACAATAATATGTACAATGCCTTGATCATCAGGCGCTAACACCGTGACCTTGCTTGTGAAAATGCCCAAGTTTCTTAAGCGGCGCTCACCGGTTTTAATAAAGCTTGCTTGCCAAACGGAGCCTTTTGAAAATGGAAGTTCACGTAATAAGACGCGTTCATCTGAATAGGTTAAGCCAGAGACTTCAATGTTTTGTACGATGACGGACTCATCCGCATACCCATATGAGGGGAGGGCAAACATCCATAGAATGAGTAGCAATGGCATAACGCTATTTAAGCCTGTTTTTTGTTTGGGCGCTATGGTTATAATGGTTGTATGTTTTTCGGATGGGTTTTTAGCTGTTGCTTGCCCTCGTACACATAGCTTTTAATTCGTTTTTTCCAGCCAGGCAACCAACGTTTTTCATGCCGTGATGTTGGTGATAAAGCAACCCGCTGTGTTAACATCAATACCGCACTGGCAGAAAAGTCTTGGATAGCTTGCAAGCCAGATTTTGTGCTTTGCATATGCTCCAACACTTGCAACAAACCCCAACCTTTTCCTTGATAACGCTCGGATGTTTTGATGCCTTCACCCTTGAAATTTACATAGTCCATGAGTGCATAAAAGCCCATCGGGCTATGTGCCACATGCTGGAACTGTTCTTGGATATGAGCACGTTGTGATACTGGCAGATGTTTTAAAATGCTTGGCAATGCATTTTTTAGCCTGTTTTTCATAAATTCGACCTGAAAAGAGCTTGTTTCTAATAAAAAATCACGTAATGCGCGCATTTTTTGTGTATTTTCGACTTTTTTGAATTGCCTACGGTTTTTCCAAGGGTTGCCCTGTTGCTTTTGTAGCCATGCAGGTATTTCAACACCTTTGTTTTGCATCCAACGCAATAATTTTGGAAAGCTTTCATCAAAGCGCTGGTTATTTTTATTTACCCCTTCTGGGTACCAAATAAAGTGACCAATACCCAATGAGGCAAAGTCTTCACCTTCATTCCATGATGTAAGGCAGTGTTTTTTTGAAGCGCACTCATTTTGAAAAATGAGTTGCCCTATGCGCATTGATTCAGCTTTAGATAGCTCAAAAGCGAATACGTTTGATACTCCAAGCAATAAAAAAAGGGGGAGCCATACGACTCCCCTTTTCCAAACCTGCAGATGAAACATTAAAATTTAAAGTTTACCCCAATGGAGGCAACAGGATAAAATTGCATGTTTTTCAAAGAGTTGTCAAGCCTGGTCTTTTCTGCTGCAATATCAGCAGCACTCACGCCTGGTGCAACAATAGATGTTTTAGGTTTGCCCATATACATCGCACCCAATTCAACGCTAAAACCAATAGGGCTGCCACTGGAAATTGCATCGCCCCAACCGATTCCAGCATAAGGTGCAAATTTATTAAAGTCCACCGTGGTTGAAACCGTAGGGTTGGTATAGGTCGTGCCGCCAATCACTACCGCACCCAATGGGCGAGCATTCATGGTTAATTTATTGCCGTTGTAATATGCGCCACCTGTAATACGAAACTTGCCTGCAAAAGGGTAAATATCAGCAAGCAAACCCACAGTCGCGAGCTTTAACTTTGCATCATAGGTCACGTTGGTATCGGTAATGGTAGTCTTGTAATTAAAACCATTGCCCTGTAATCGAATATTGGCAAATAATGGTACAATATTGGTTGTTGCTTCTATACCAAGGCCCAAAGTCCCTGCTTTAACTGCAATAGCGACATCACCTGCGTGAGCCGCAGTGTTGATGCCCAAAGCAAGGAATATTGCCAAACCTTTTATRCCATATTTCAAGTTTTTCATAGCACCTCCTTAAAAGTGTTATCGCAGTATAGTTGGTATCATAGGCACTGTAATGTGACTCGCATCACCTGATTGTTATAATCTTGTACAATAAGCTGAGAGCGAAACAATGCGTAAATTTCTGTCAGTGAAAGAAGTATCATAAGAGCAAGCCCTAGCTTCCATAATCCCATAACAAGCAAGGTGATGGCGATGATAAAACCAATAAGATTGATAATTCCGCGCAGCCAATGTCCTAGATAAAAATGATGTAAGCCTGTGATGAAAATATAATTCAATACAGCAAATGTATCAGGGTCTTTTAGTTTTTGTTTCGCCAAACGATAAAATTCTTTTCGTTGCTCATCGGGCAAGTCTCGAATAARCAAACGYAATGCCTCTTCTTCATCCTGTACGACCTTTTGATTGAGCATGTTTTAGCGACCCAAGGTAATGACTACTGTTTCACGGCTCCAAAAAAGCCAGAGGCGCTTTTTCTCCACAAATTGAAACACCACCTGCCAGCCATCCGCAGCAGCTTCATTCAAGTCCATTTCCATATTTTTTATAGGTAGCCCTGATGCACCCAAAAAAATCGTGCCCAATGCACCYTCSGAWAYWGAAATRACCTTATATTCTTTGTATGCCATCATTGATCCTCCAGCCATTTTTTTAGCATTTCCAATGCCCGCTCTGATACAGCACGGCGACGTTCGGCGCGTGATAAACGACGTTTCCCCTCACGTTTTTTGCCAGTAGGCAACAAACCGAAGTTAATATTCATTGGTTGGAAGTCAGCCACGCGCGTACCTGAAATATGTCCCAATAATGCTCCGTGTGCGGTATCGGATGGTGGTGAAACAGGCTCATTGCCTGCAACAATGTCTGCCAAAAAACGCCCCGCCATCAARCCCATGGATGCTGATTCCACATAACCTTCCACGCCTGTAATTTGACCAGCAAACAAAATGCGAGGTTGTTTTTTCAAACGCAATGTTTCGTCCAATAAAGCCGGTGATTTGATAAAGGTATTGCGGTGCAGCGAGCCCAAACGAAAGAACTCAACATTTTCCAAGCCAGGAATCATTGAAAACACACGTTTTTGCTCGCCATAGGTCATTTTTGTCTGGAAACCGACCATGTTCAAAAGACTTCCCATGCGATTGTCACGACGCAGTTGCACCACAGCATAAGCTTTTTCACCTGTTTCTGGATGATCCAAACCAACAGGTTTCATAGGGCCAAAACGTGGTGTGTCTTCACCACGCTCCGCCATTTCTTCAATGGGCATACAGCCATCAAAAAATGGGATGTCTTCAAAGCCTTTGAATGCGACTTTTTCGGCGTTCACCAATTCTTTTACAAATGCTTTATATTGCTCTTCATTCATCGGGCAATTGAGGTAGTCCCCTGCTTCACCTTCTTCGACATTCTTGTCGTAGCGATTCTTCCAATAACAAACATCCATATTGATAGATTCCGCATCGACCACTGGCGCAATGGCATCAAAGAAACAAAGCCGATCTTCACCTGTCAGTTCTTTGATTTGCTCATATAAAGCATCGGATGTTAAAGGCCCTGATGCAATCAACACCAGACCATCAGCAGGGATTTCAGTAACTTCTCCATCCACAAATTCAATTAAGGGCTCAGCTTGAAGTGCCGATGTTACCAACGCTGAGAATTGCTCCCTATCCACTGCCAAAGCAGTGCCAGCAGGGATGCGAGCTTCATCCCCACATGCCATAATCAAGGAGTCCATTTGGCGCATTTCTTCATGCAAAAGTCCCACCGCATTTTCCAAATGATCGGCGCGAAAGGTATTGGAGCAAACCAGTTCAGCACATTTGCCACTGCTATGGGCTGGGGTCATCTTGCTTGGGCGCATTTCATGCAAACGCACCTTGATGCCACGTTTTGCTAGCTGCCATGCAGCTTCTGAGCCAGCCAGCCCTGCACCAATGATGGTAACAGTTTGTGTTGAGGGTGAGGAAATATCAGTCATAGCGCAAAGCTACTGCTCTCTAGGATGACAACAAGAAGTAACTACTTCATTGGCTGAATGCTTATAAAATCATTACCATGCGGCGATGCAAAAGATATTGATTCATTTCGCCGAGTTATCACTTAAAGGCAAAAACAAACGTGTGTTTGAAAAGAAGATGTCGGATAATTTAAAACGCCTATTAAAACCCCTGCGTTTGATACGCAAACATGATCGCACCATTCTGGAAATGGAGCATATTGATGATGCGATGCTGGATCATTTGGCATTGATTCCAGGTATCAGTAATTTCGCAGTCATGCATGAAGCAAAATCCGAATTGGATGATATTCGTGCTGTGGCAGAGCGCGTGGTACGTGAAACCTTTGGTGATGTGTCGGGTAAATCATTTCGTTTGAAAGCAAGGCGTTCGGATAAACGATTTCCAATCACCAGCCCTGAACTGAATTTTGAGGTTGGCGGTTATCTTAAAAATGCGCTCGATTTAACGGTCGATTTAAGTAACCCCGATATTACCGTGCATGTGGAAGTGACGCATGATGGCAGTTTTATTTATACGGATAAACGCAAAGGAGCAGGCGGTCTGCCAGTTGGTTCATCGGGTAAAGGGGTGGTGCTATTTTCAGGTGGCATTGATTCGCCAGTGGCGGCATACACCATGATGAAACGTGGCATGAAAGTGACCTTGGTGCATTTGTATAATAGCACTATCAACCGTGATTTTTCCAAGATTAAGAATTTGGCAAAGTGTTTATCGCAGTATCAAGGGCGCACGCGCTTGTTGATGATTGATTTGGAAGAATTTCAGCGCCATGCCATTGCCATGGTACCTGATAAATACCGCATGATTATTTATAAACGCCAAATGATTCGCTCTGCTGCCGAAGTCGCGGCGGAAATTCATGCCTATGCCTTGATTACAGGAGATTCGTTGGGGCAGGTCGCCAGTCAAACGGTGGAAAATATTCGTGCCATTTATGATGTTAGCCCTCTGCCGTTGTTATCGCCGCTGATTGGCTTTGATAAAGAAGAAATTATTACCGTCGGCAAACGCATTGGCACCTATGAAATCTCCATCGAAGAATATTGTGATATTTGCTCCTATTTGATTGCAAAACACCCTGAAACACGCGGAAAACCCGAAGAAGTGGCTGAATTTGAGAAGTTGTTGCCATTGCAAGGGCTGGATTGTATTCGTAAAGAAGCCTTTTTTGATAATGGGCAAGAAGTGATTCGTAAGGCTCAAGGTTGATGTGTAAGGCATGACACAAGATCGCATTTATGCCAATCCGCATGCCGAACTTCAGGGCTTTCGTTTTGATGATAAGGTAACACGCGTATTTGCGGATATGATTCAGCGTTCGGTGCCAGGTTATGGGCTTACATTGCAAATGATTGCGGTGATTGCGGCACAATATGCACAAAAAAATAGCTGCTTGTATGATTTGGGCTGTTCTTTGGGGGCTGCAACATTGGCAATGCGACATGGCATCCAGCAAGCAGGTTGCGAGATTATTGCGGTGGATAATTCACAGTCCATGCTGGATAAGTGTTTGGAATATATTAATGCCGACGATGGTGATGTGCCTATCGTGTTAAAACATGCCGATATTCAAGATGTGGTGATTGAAAATGCATCGGTGGTAGTGCTGAATTTCACATTGCAATTTATTCCTGTAGATGAGCGTGTAAACTTACTCAAGCGTATTAGAGAGGGCTTGAAGCCCAACGGCGTGTTGATTTTATCAGAAAAAGTTTCCTTTGATGATTTAGGGAAAAATGAGCGCCAGACTCAATTGCATGAAGTTTTTAAACGCAGCCAAGGTTATTCAGAATTGGAAGTAAGTCAGAAACGGCAGGCGCTAGAAAATGTATTGCTTGCAGAGTCTTTGGAAACACATCATGCACGTTTAAAACAAGCAGGATTTTCGGATAGTCAAACATGGTTTCAGTGTTTTAATTTCGCATCCATGCTGGCATTTAAGTGAAGGTTTATCGCGATGCGGAACGGGCGCGTTTAGAAATGGCATTGATGGAATCAAGCTTAGAAAGTGATGCATCAGAATATCTCGCATTATTCAATCAGGGTTGGCAAAAAATACTTAAACATGGTGATTTGGCACGTTGGAAAGGTGGTTTTGATGCCTTGCCTGATGTTACACCATCATCCATCAATCTTGTAAGGGATACCGTAACTATAGGCTCAGGAAATGATGCTTCACAAAGTTCGGAAGAAATCCAAATCTCATTAAAAGCCATGCACCCGTGGCGAAAAGGTCCGTTTAACCTGTTTGGCGTGCATATTGATACCGAATGGCGTTCAGACTGGAAGTGGCAGCGTGTGCAGCAGCATATAGCCCCACTTAAAGGGCGCACTGTTTTGGATGTGGGTTGCGGCTCGGGTTATCATATGTGGCGCATGTTGGGTGAGGGTGCTGATTTGCTGATAGGTGTTGACCCGACA
>NVTQ01000006.1 GCA_002401635.1 Pseudomonadota bacterium | reverse complement strand
CCTTCAGCAACACAGCTTCAGATGACCTTACAACATCACGGCGAGATTTAGAACGTATTGAAGTATCAAGATCACGCAAAGCTGCCATAAATTCCCGACGCTCTTTAGAGAAGAAACCAGTAGAACTTTTCACCTCACCCCTCATTTTAACAACTTTTCTAGCCAGGGATTTTCTCTGTCTTAAAGTCATATCGGGGATTCGATTACCCTCAACCCACGAAAGCAATTCCTCGCGGATTAAAGGGATGTTTTTCGCAACCCCGTTTTGAATACTTCCCAACATCCGACCAACATCTTTTTTAGAACCCTTCGCCAACACCGAACGAAGGCGACCAAGCTCTTTGTGGGAAATTCCCCGATCAAAAGAGCTTAATCGCTCTTCTAAAATCGCAACTCGACCAAGCAAATGCTTGCGGTCTTCATCATTAAATCTTGAAGCACGTAACATGATCCGATCATTCCATGTTTCTCTTTGCCGTATCTCCTCAATACCTTGGGAAACCTTTTCAAGCACTTCAACACGATCACGACGAAGCGTAGCAACTGCCTCAACCCCGCGAGCCTCAAGAGACTTAACCCACTCTTGACGCATGTGGAATGTGTCTTCTTTTGAAAGGTGAAATTTCTTACCAGTTCGCTTATTGTAATTTTTCACAACAACGTGCACATGCGGATTTTCAGTGTCTCGATGCGTAACATAGATATACTCAAAACCCTGTTCTTGAAAATATTGATCAAGAAAATCATTTGCCGCAAAATCTACTTTCATAGACGATTTTTCACTATTATCTGTCGAGGCTGATAATATAATATGCGTCACATGTCGTGGCTCACGTTTCGCGCCCTTCTTCTTTCTTTCAAAATCTTTTTGCCAAGATTTATAGGTTTCTTGAACAGCTTCTCGCCCCTTCAAGTGACCATGAAATTGATTTCCAAATTTTAAATCAGCAGGCTTTCCATGTTCATCTTCTGCCCCTATCCGAGTAACGTATTCAAGAAGTGTTCGCGCTTTAACACCCTTGGCAAAAGACACAACTTTTAAAATAGCTTGGGGCTTTTTTGATGACAATTGAGCCTGATAACTAGGGCTTGATAATCGAGTCACTAAAGATTTTATAGGCTTTCCGACATCACCTTGGGGCAAGCCTTTCCGCTGGCTGTCGCGCTCTTTGAACCAAGCCAGATCATTATTTCTAAGCATGTATTTGCTCAACAAGTGCGCGAACCAAGCCAAGCTCTTTATCAAGTTTTTCATACTCGATTTGCCACTGTTTGTAATCGCCAACCTCACCCGAATTTAGATGAGCTGCTATCTGGTTTATATTGTTTCCGATTCGGCTTAATTGAATGGCTAAACCATGTACCTCGTCAGTAAATCGATTGACTAATTCGGGTGTTGCATGGTTAGCACGCTTATCCACTCCCAATTTTACCAGGTACTTTACTTGACCCGAAAAGTTGCCCTGCAAATGGGGTGTAGCAGCCGCAATTTTCCCCTGAAAATCCGAGGAAAAACGGATTCTGCGAACATCGCTTTTTTCTGTTTTTTTTGCATTTTCTGCTATCATTAAAAATCAACCCCCTGCAAATGTCCCACATTTTGCGTATCTTGCCAAGTAATTATTACCTATACCTAGCTTACGCTAGGGTAATAATTACAAAACTACACCGCAAGCGATCGCTTGTGGTAAATCTTTGAGCTTATTACGCTATCAAGAATAGCGAGCGTAGATTTAAATTAAACGCAAAATATCACTATATTTTGTTGTTGTTAAAATTTAAATTCGGAGTGCTAATAAGTGAAAATGCATGCAAAGCATGCAGAACGATGAGCCTTGATAAGCCCGCATGCGGGCCAATCAGGGCGATTCATAATATTGCCTAAGCAATCAATATCAGAAGAATATCCACATGAATTATCCCCATGCTTATTCACCCGAAGGAAATCGAGTATTGCGAGATTCAAAAACTTCCATAGGCGTTATTTGGGATAGCTCACAGCGCACCCAAATAGTCTSTGCGTAGATTTWRWKAATAAGTCGGCGTTGCCGACAATGGGGGTAAACCTGTGGATATTCCGATTAAACATTTCACCGACAGCAAAATTGCTATCGGTGAAAAAAATTAACCACACTCTGCCGACGGCAGTCACACACAGACCCGACAACAATCCTATTCCCACCCCTTTTGTGAGGGGTGGGAAGTAACGGATTGGTGACGGCTATGCACTGCCTTCGGCAGCGACCTTCGGTTGTATGAACGTGTGGATAATTTTATAATTCACTCCTCACCCAAAAACCGCCCAGCCAACACCTCAAACCTCGCTTTACCATCTTCAATATAACGATGCACTTCCATTTCACAGACTTTTGAATCCATACCCAAAACAGCAAAACAGTCATTTAGCCAACCCAGAGCGCACCCATAAGGAGCAGTCCAGTGTGGCGTAGCCACCTGCGTGCAGGTTCACTTGACGGCTTTGTTGGATGTGCTCCCCCCTTCAAGGGGGGAGGGGGTGATCCAATGCTCCTAAATCCATTGAGACCCTGCGTAGCAGAGGCGGTGCATGCAACGGCTCACGAATCCTTGGAGTGAGACGCTGTAACCATGCTTTACCGTGGTAATTCCCGTACGTGAGGGTAAGGGAAGCCTGATAGGTAATGGTTACGCATGCGTGATGACCTCTAAGAGCGTTCCACGCTCTGCTTGTAGGCTTGTAGTCGTTTTTAAGCCTGCATCTAATAGCTTGTTTATCCCCATATTTATCCATCATTCGGTAAAAAGGACATTCCTCAAAAAATGTCGTGCCGATTGTGGTTAAATCTGTGGTCAAACAAGTAGAGGGGCTTGGGGATTCTCCCCAGGAGAGAGGGGTGGAGTAAAACAGCTTGCTGGTTGGAACCAGGGGAGAGGCTTCTCCCCCTCATACTGCTTTTAATTCCCCACACCTCACCAACCTTCACAACACCCTAAGAAACCCTAAAAAACCCTAAAAAACCCTTACAAACACTTGTCACCTTTTATATTCACACCACCCAATAAAACAACCAACCATTACCTTAATCACCATTACTTCAACCCATCACTCACTCAACATCGAGCAGTCCTAATTTCCAAAGAACATAATCACGAATAGTCGTTTCTTCCGCATCAACCATTTTCTTTAGCTGTCTTTGTTGCTCATAATTTAATTCAATAGATAACCTTGGCGGGGCTACATTTTTTTTCTTTCGAGGCAACCCCCTCTCAGAGTCTTTTTGACCAGCCTCAATCTTAACCTCCGCAGGATCCATAAGACTTTTATCCAAACCACCTTTTCTTACTTTCGCTAGTGCCATCATTTACTCCATCCAAAAACTTTTTCTACACCTTGACCAACTGCCTCTAAATTCTGTGCAGCCCTCGAACCAGGAAACAAAGTCTGCACCGACTCCCCTGCATTCATAGCTCTATTATAAGCTATATACTGACCCATCATTTTTTTAACAACAGGGGTTTCCGAAGCCGCCAAAACACTTCTTGCGCCCTCCCCTAAATCACTACCTGAAACCACCCGCGTAACACAATATGCAACCACTACCCCCTGGCTCTTAGCTAAATCCAAGGATGCTTTCGATGCTTTAATATCAAACATCGCAGCCTGGACAGGAATTAACGCAGCATCAGACACACTTAAGGCTACTTCAGAAATATGCTTATCCGTACCAGCTGTATCAATTATGATGTAATCATAATCACTACACAGCCCTTTAACTTCACGAACATCATTAGCATTTTCAGCCTTATAAACATCGATCCCCAATAATTTGCTATCACTGCTTTGGATCTCTCTCCAATGCATAACCGATGCTTGAGGGTCAGCATCAATAACAGCCACTTTAAAACCACCTAAATACCAACGACACGCCAACGATATAGCCAGCGTTGTCTTTGAAACCCCCCCTTTTTGATTTAGTAACGTAAGAACCGCCATAACCACCTCCATAATCAAAATATTTTTAACTTTGTGCGTAGTGCTTTGTTAAGAACATTAAACACACTTAACTTTGTGTTTTGTTCATTTAACTGTCAATAGCAGTTTTTGGAATACTACTTTTATTTTTAACTTTGTGCAAGGTTGTTTTAACTTTGTGCATAGTGCTTTGTTAAGAACATTAAATACACTTAACTTTGTGTTTTGTTCATTTAATAATACATCTTTAAGTATGTGCTTTACAAAAAACACTTTACACAATACACACTATGCTTTAGAATCATCGCACGAGTAAGCCGCTATTCGAGGCTGGGAGTAAAAAATGAAGAAACTAAAAGTAGGGCAGCACGTCCTCGTTAAAAAAACCATCGCAGGTCAGTTTTTCACTGGGGGCACAGGAATACTTGTTAAAATTAAAGGTAATATCGGAACTGTTAATTTAACAACCGCAAAAGGACTTTGGGGACAGACGCACAGATCAAGCTTAAATCCAGTAAAAGTCGAAGCACGCACAATAAACATTAAGGCAACATCAACTCGGAACAAAGTTAAAGGGGCAATAGTATGATTCGTTTTATTTTCAACATGTTTTTAGGGTTTGCAATTATCGGAAACTATGCGATAAACTACTTTAGCGATCATTACATAGACCACGTAAAACAACAAACACAAATTGAGCAAGTGATAGCTCGTAAATAAAGAAATTAAACCTGATTACATTGAAAAAATTTGAAAAAGGGTTAAAATCATCATCAAAAGCCCTTAGAAATCGCCTTTGCCCCAATTACAGCTAAATATTGGCACAAAAATGGTGCACAAAATTGACTTCATAAAAGGATAATAAGGGCATATTAGGGATTGCAAAGGATGTGAAACCCTATAAAACAAATAAAAAAACAAATAAACCAAGGTGTGCGTTGTGTTTGAATAAGACTCATAACCCGAAGGTCGTTGGTTCAAGTCCAGCCCCCGCAACCAAACATAAGGCCTTGATAACATTGCGTTTATCAAGGCCTTTTCTTTTTTCAAAAATGCTGTGCCCAAATGCTTGTGCCTAATCTGTGCCCATTTTGTGCCAAAAGCTTTTAACCTTATGTCTAAAGCAGTGTATTATAGACAAGTTACAAAATTTTTCTGTGCCTAGCTTGAAATCAAATTCAGCATAGTTTCGCCCGAAGGTCTGCATATACCGCAGCTACTTCACGCACCTTCTTACAAGGCTTTTATGACCATCGGGCAGGTCCCTTAATTATTTTCTGTTCGCGTTGATAAAGATAAAAATGAGTAATCCACCCCAATGTATTCGTATAATTTTCTAGTGTTGTGAAGCGATTTATATGCCCCAAAAGCTTCGATATAAGAACCATGTCTGAGGATGTTGCATGGCAATTACCAACCGTGAGATCGTGAACCCATGTCGCACCACCTAATATCTCCGCATACCAAGCAAGCATCTCTTTAGAAAATAATGGATGTTTAATGTCAGTTTCAGGGTGAAATAAACCAGAGCAAATACCTTCCCGAAACTTATCATCAACCAACATGAAGTAACGCACAAGCAACCAAGAAGCAAAGCCATGTCTTAAAGCGTGCATTTTTTGTATTCTACATCCATGTTTTTTTAACGCTCGCCCTACTCGTTTGCTCAGCAAGTCCGTAGATATAGGTAAACACGTCCCATCACACACTAACCATTCATCACCACTTGATTTTCTATGTGCTAAAATTTTACGTAGTTGATTTATATGATTTGGAGGAATCAATAGGCTATAAGGCAACGTCCGTTGACTACTTTTGAGTTTACTGCGCCCAATAATCATTTTGTACTCATCATCTAAGTCTTTTACCTTAAGGTAGCTAATCTCCTCACATCGTAATCCGCAGTAAAAACCAAACAGAACTCCTAGCCACAGACCAGATCCTGGCGTAAAAGCTTCTAGCAGTTGATCAACCTCATGAGGGAAAATTACATCACACTCTGCAAACTCACGACTAATACGATAACGATAATTTCTAAAATCTATTTTAGAAATGCGGCTATCTCCTATTCTGAGAAAGGCATGAAACCGCGATAAATGAGTCATAGCCTGCCTTCTACTTGAAGGCATATAATCTTGATTCTGGGCAACATTCTCAACCAGATTCTCCCAATCTGACCTAGATAAAGATTGAAAATTCTTCCCATAAAGCAATGGTACCACTCGATTTTTCAGGGTATCAATATACCCTAAAAAAGTTGAAAGTGTCATCTTCGAAAAATCCTTTTGATCAAGCATCCAAATTATCCATTCAGCAATATTCTGTTCATTAATGTTTATTTTATGACTGCTTTGGTACTCCTCCATAAAAACCATGAAAGAAATCTTCAGCTTCCTTTTTATTTTCCCAAGATTTGTTTTTTTATCATACTCTTTAGCTTTTTGAACAAATAATTTTAAAAGACGGTGTTCTATTTCAACTTCTAGCTCATCGTCACAATCACCCATGCCTAGCAAGTGGGAATTACTTGTTTGTATTGGAAGCTGAGCGCCGCGAACTTGATTATTTAATGTCGCAATACAGAGGTATGGGACACCTAAAACCTCCATGCTTTGCCGACTAGCACTTCTCCAAAACATCACATTAAGCCACGAGGGAATATTTCTTTCTGGAAAAGAATCGTGCCACAATGCATGCAATGCATCTTCGAGACACCTCCGTCGTTCAGTCTTCTTATGATTATTGCTTTGAATCCAAGATACAGGGAAAATATAACCATTTTTCTCAGCTCGATGTTTTATGATTTTCAAACATTGGATGGTATGTGAACCAATGAAATATTGCTTAAAAACAGGCTTATTTTTCCCTATCGCAATGGCTACATAAGGATTGCTTTTATCCAAATAAATATCATTGACTCTAAGAGAAGCAATTTTTCTATCAGCAAGTCCATCTGTCAGTCCATCTAGCGCCATCATAGTTAGAATTAATTTAGGAAAAATATCTGAACTTGGTGTTCCAAAATTTACCCCCTTTAACAGTAAATTCCTAAGCAATGTATGGTAATCTGAAAGGTGTTTGATAATTTTTTCATCTTTATTCACAGCAAGGTGTTGGCGTGGGTAAATGTTCACTTTAGGCCAATAACTGACTTTAAAAATTAAATTTTTCTTCAAATATCTTAGAATATGATCAAGACCTACTCCAATCCGAAACATCTCATGATTATAATTAAGCAACTTATTATTATTGTCATAGAATTGTAGCGGTTTACCATCAGCGTTGCATGCCCCAATAGCTTTATAAAACTCCTGATTAACAAGCTTGTTCCAAGTGCCCGTGAAGTGTTCGCCTTTTAAAACTTTCAACAGTGCTGGAAATAAATCCGCAACAACAGGCTTCTGAAAACTACTTTCATAAGCCTTTATTTCATTTGCAAAAGTATGTACTCTATCAATGATAACTTGAGCTTGCTCTTCTTTCATTTTAAAGGCACTTCAATTTCTAACGGTCTCAAAACTTTCTCCTCTATAATCCTAGACAAATGATTTGCTGTTTGCTTCCAAGAAACTGGAGATGCATTAAACTCTGGCTCCATTCCCATGTGGCGATGACCAGAAATAAAATCAATCATCAATTGTGGTGTTCCAACACTATTTAGCGTTGTGAGTAAATAGTGTCGAAAGCCATTATTCAAGCCTTCAAAATATTGATCATTTATTTTACCTTGATCACAAAGAAGTCGATCGCATTCGCGTGGAGAAACAGGTATTAACATTTTGCGCTCTTCATCAATAAGAAAAAAACTATCCCTAGGTCCATCGAGCTCATAACCATTTATTATCTTAGTTATTAGCCACTCCTGATGAATTTCCTGATGCATTAACAGTGACTTCTTTAAAATGGGGCAAAGTGGGACAATCCGTGATTCTTTAAACACTCGGTTATGTTTATCATCAATATATATCCATCCCTCTTTCAAATTCATACAACTCATTTCTGGCATAGGATCACGTAGAGGGCGGTTTCCCGTTGCAACTGCATAGAATCCATAAAGGTAGGCTACGTAGGCATTCCACTGGTTGGCATCCGCATCAATTATTGTTCCAGAACATTCTGAAAAAATATCTTTCAAACAGCAAAAATGATTGCGCAGTGCTTGTTTACTAGGAGTCTTATTTGCCCCAGCATATACGGACTCATTTTGTAATAGTTCTCTTTGAGAAAGTACTTGAAAGCGCATCGAACTAAGAATATCAGAAACAGGCAGTTCCTCTAAAACCCCCGTTACAAACTCATCCACCATCCTATGCCACTCTTCTAAAGTATGGATCCAATTTAATGTAATATAGTAATGCTGACTCCTTAGATAAAAACGCTCTTGATTTTGAATAAGGTCGGCAAATATCACTGGCAAGCCTGATCCATGAATAAAAAAAGACTCGAAAGTATTACGCAACCGTTTCAATGTAATCAAGCTAACGCCATCTTTCCCCATAGATTTTAGGTAATGCTTGGCTTTTAAAATGTCACTTTCAGAAAATAATTTATTTTCATCAAAATGTTGATTAACTAAGTGTCGGGCACAGATATTAGGAAGTCGCATCTCAACATCCAAAGATGGAGACTGGTACCTCCCATCATCAGAGGTTCCCATTAAATTATGCCAGCGTAGCTTTTTTGATTTTGGATCGTAAAATCGTCCATCCTGTAAAAGCCTTCTTGCCATCTCTCTGGATAAAGCATTTTGTGGCTTTAGGTTCCCCAGCCTCATTTTCTTTATTGATTTTTCACCTACTCCCACAAAAAGAGTAAGTGCAATAACGCCTTTCCAAGGTTCTGGATTATCAAGAATTATTTTAATCAGCTTATAAATTGCTTTTTTAGATATTGTCACTTTATCCCACGGTGCTATTCGCTGAGCTGCAACACTTGACTCTACCTTCCCTTTATCTCGGCGTTTGGCAGTCCAAGGATCTACAAACCAACTGGCGGGAAACTCCAAAGATCTCTTTTCATGGTAATCTACTGAATACTCACCAGCGTCGCGCACTTTCTTCTTTAATGATTCATATGATGCATTAGAAAACATATGGCTGACTTGCTTTCCTGCCCCAGAAGGAAGGAACCCATCGCTTTCTTCACCCTGTTCAATCTCTAAATCAATTTCACCAGACCAAGCGGGCTCGTTTTCAAATAGAAGCCATCGATGCATACGTTCACCAAATCCGCCACCAGAACGATTATCTAATGTTTTTCGTTCACAGAATAACAAATCTGTTAGGTATGTGTATTCTGGCTTAGATATAAGTTTTGTTGATCCGACTAAATAGCTTTCGGCATGCCTAGCAATAATCATTTTGGTTTGATTACTCCAGTTAAAGCTCGATCTCTTTTGCAATGAGGGTGCACCAACCACAATTTTTCTTGCACATAAAGAAAGCTGCCCAATATATTTACCTTTCTCACCTAATGTTGTGTTATTTAAATAGCGAATACGTTTAAGAAGAAAAGGAACAAGAGCAACATAGCGTGAATCATTTGCGATTCTAGACAAGTCATCCTGTTCTACAGCTGAAACTAATAAAAAAGCAAAGAGCGGGTTCGTCCCTCTGCTTCCTCTTAACTTTTTAAGAACCTGAGCCATTTCAAGTTTTTCAAACTTATCAATATAGATGGAATCTATTTTATCCCAACCAATCGTTTTACCAGTTTCATCCTCATATGCATTTACAAGAAGCTTAACTATCTCCCTGCTCTCATAAAATAACCGCCCATCAGCTGGCAAATCAATCAAGGTGGCTACTAAATTAAAAACATCTCGCTGTTCAATAGTTATACCAAGCTTGTCAGCAGCGGGGTGGCTTTTCAGTTCAGCATGATAAAAATCAAGCATCAAAACAAGTCGATTCATGTTTTTCCCTCATCTTGAACACTTTCTCTAAGGGGCAGCGCATCATGTTTCACCCCCAATGCACTACATATTTTTTCAAGGGCTGGTGGAATTGGATTAATTTTTTCTCGTCGAAATCCCCTACTATCAAATCCAGTGAACTCTTTTAATAGCCTCCCCTTTCCAAGCTGATTGTAACTGATAACCAGCCCTTCAGACTGACCTGTCTCTTCTCTATTTTTCATTAGTTCGGTTAACAGTACGGCTCGCCCACCATTTGCAATGGCACCAGCCCTGAATGCCAAAAGCCAAAGCATTAGGTCATCATTAATAAGTGTGGNAAAGTTAGCTGTAGACTCATCAACAAGAATGGCGGCTATTGAATCTATCTGCCGACATCGCAAGAGAATAAGAAAGGGAATAATACCCCCTGTCACTATATACCTTTCTTTTTTAGTTCTAGGTTTTCTAGTTACTTGTATCTTACAAATAGCAATTGAATCAACTATCGCTTGAGAAAGGTTCTTGCTTATTAACCATTGCAACAATTCAACATCCACAATTTCATTAATTTCATCAGGCAGATCCATTTGCTCTATAGAAACACTTATCACCTTTCCTGCAATATTTTCTTGTTCAACCACTTCTGCCTCCTTTAAACCAGGCAGAAAGTAAAGCACGCCGTGGTCAGCGCCCTAATATAGCATGCTAAAAAAATACGTGTTAAAATCTCACAAACAGGTTATTCAAATTATAAAAAAGACTATTTTCCGCTTGACAGATTACTCTAACATATGAATTTATTTGATAACAAATCTAAGTTAAACTTATTTTCATAACAACTGTTGATGACCGCTAGAGTAGTAGTCGCTTGTGCCATGCCTAGAAAATAAGTTAAGGTAATTAYCCYACATATTAATGATTCAACAATGTATAGCTGTACAGCTATTAATAATCACACACAAAATMTTTTTGAAATTTGGTAAAGATTTTCTCCATCTCTASCTYCCYCGCTCTYYAGAYAGRAATTCTAATAAGTCGCCAACCAAACTAACTGGCCACCCTATTTATCGTTCTATACAACTAACATAAACGCTGCATTTGATCGGTAATCCTCCCATTTATCACTGTGACAAAATAATCCGCCGTATTGATTGTTTGCATACTTAGTTACCCATTGGAAGGTGAAGGCTCTACATTTTCTAACATAAATCGTGATAGAAATAACCCTACCTCATAAAGTAGTAACATGGGTAGAGCCAGTAGTGCCTGAGAAATAATATCTGGAGGAGTCAGAATTGCTGAAAAAATAAATGCCCAGACAATTACATAACGACGTTTGGCAGCTAAATATTTCGTGTCTGTTAAACCAAGGCGCACCAACAACAGAATAATCACTGGAATTTGAAAGCTTAAACCAAAAGCAAAAAGTAGCTTCAAAGTGAGTGTTAAATATTCTTTGATGGCAGGCATCGCCTGAATAGTGTCAGTGGAAAAACCAAGGAAAAATTCAAAAATAACTGGAAATACCACATAAAAAGAAAACGCTGCTCCCGAAATAAATAGCATAAGACTAGATAGGAAATAACCTAGAAAAACCCTTCGCTCGTGCCTGTAAAGCCCTGGTGTAATAAAAGCCCAAACTTGATAAAAAGTAATCGGCGCAGTGGCAAACAAACTCAACACCAATGCGATTTTCAAATATGTAAAAAACACATCTGGTGCGTTCAGGAAAATCAAAGGCGTGCCTGGTGGCAAAACGGATCGTATGGGGTCTGACATAAAAGAAAATACAGGCTCTGAGAAGTTCATCAGCACCAATACACCCAGTATATAGACAATGACAGCTATTGTGAGTCGCTTTTTCAACTCACGCAAGTGCATCATCAAAGGCGTGCTACCCTGACTCAATCTGTGGGTTCCAATTTTGTTTCTTTTTTAGGAATCAAGTCTTCCTTGATGTCTTCAACTGAACTATTTAATTCTTCTTTGATTGTATTCAGTGGTTGGATAAGCTGTTGTTTCTCTGCATCAAACTGCTGCTTAATACTCTGAATCCACTCCCTGCCTTGACGCATAAATCCAGCAATTTCCGAAAAAAAACTAGGCAGCCGTTCGGGTCCGATTACTAGAAATGCCACGATACCAATGAGAGCTAACTCAAGCATACCAATATCAGGCATAATTAAACGAYAGCGGCATTAATCAAGCTGATTTACTCTCACTCTCTGATGCATTCAATGGTTTATCCGCATCATCAGATATATTCGTACGAAAGCCTTTGATCCCTCTTGCCAGCCCTTCACCAAGAGCAGGCAGYCTTTTCGCACCAAACAATACCACCACAATAACTAAAATAAGTATTAACTCTGTTGTACCCAATCCAAACATTATACACCCCTTTATTCGAAAGACTTTAAAGAATCAAACCTTCACCAACACCAATGCCATACATAACAAAAACGCCCAGTGCAATTGTTCCTACACCAATAGTTGTCTGAAAACCATGATAAAATCTAGTTAAGTTTTTAGCTGAATGGTGCAATGGAATCATAATGATACTCGCCAACACTGCCATACCAAACACCGAACCAAATCCAAACAATGCAATATACACCAAACCCATTATGGGTGATGAAACAGTTTGTAATGTCAGTACAATCAATGCCGCAGATCCTGCCATGCCGTGCATCATACCCACAAAAAGTGAGCGTAAATGAAAGCCCTTTTGATGCGTATGTTCATGGGTTGATTTTTGATGCTGGCCTTCGCCTTGATGCGAGTGCGCATGAAAATGCTTTACACCATCATCATGCTTATGCAAGTGAAAATGAACACGCTCTTTGCGCATACGGCGAATCACATCAATCCCCAAAATAACCAGCATAATGCCAACCACAAACTCCAAAGATAAGGCCATTGTGTCAGGGATAACGGAATCTGAAAAAATAACAATCGAGCCAAATAAGAACAACGTTAATGTATGTCCTAAACCCCAAGTTGCACCAAGACGCATGGCTTCTCGCAATGATTTCGTTCGTGTTGTCATCGATGCGACTGCTGCCACATGATCTGCCTCAATGGCATGGCGCATCCCCAATAAAAAACCAAGAATTAAAACACTTAACATGAACCCTCCGCCCTAAGCAAAATACAATGCAACTTAGATGCCATTTCACTTACCCCTTATATATGGGAATATATTTTTTCAAGTATGGAAAGAATGTATCCATATATCATGCAATACAAATACTTACATTTCACTTGCTACAGCGACTAACGCTTGCCCCAAAGATAATCCACCATCATTAAGCGGGTAAGCTTGCGGAATAAGTACATCAAAACCTTGCGCCTGCAAATGCATTTGCACGCCCTCCAAAAGCAGCTTATTTTGAAATACGCCACCACTTAATACAACCTGTGTACAATGGATATTTTTTGCCAATCTGACCGCTTGTTCACAAACCGCTTGAATAATGGTTTGATGAAATTTTGCTGCAATTTCAGCATCTGCTATCCCAGCCTTCACATCATCAAGCAAAGCAAGCCACATGAGTTGCCAATGAATGCATGATAAGCCATCTTGTTCTTTGGTACTGGTAGGATATCCAGGTGTTTGTTTGGTGAAACGTTTTTCTGCGAGCACTTCCAAAGCCATCGCTGCTTGCCCTTCAAAGCTCGCCTCCTCAAAACAAATATCCAAAGCCGCAGCCACAGCATCAAACAAGCGACCCATAGATGATGCTGTGGGTGAATTGAGACCTTTGGCAATCATAGTGTTTAAATTGGACAATGGTTTTTGTTTTAATTTCCGTATCAATTCAAGTTCAGCATAATCTTGTTCAAACGAGTCCCAACCTATCGCCTGGAGCTGAGCATACGTATTTCGCCAAGGCTCATACATCGCCTTCGATCCGCCCAGCATGGTTACAGCTTGAATGCTACCCAATCGTTTGGATTTCTGATAACTCACATATAAGAACTCGCCACCCCAAAGCTCGCCATCTTCACCCATGCCCAAACCATCCAAAGCAATGCCCAACACTTCGCTGCCCAACGGCAAACCATGCTCTGCCATACATGCTGCAATATGGGCATGGTGATGCTGCACTTGGATAAGTTGTATATCCTTTTCTGCAACCAACTGATTACCCCATTGGGTTGAAAAATAATTGGGATGTTTGTCCGTCGCAACCACTTTTGGCGTAAAGTCGTATAAGTTTTGGTACAATGCCAAGTTTTGACGATAATCATCATGCACAGCTACATGTTCCAAGTCACCCATGTGTTGGGATACAATGGCTTGTCCACCTTGCAGCAAACAAAAGGTATTCTTGAGCTCACCTCCTAATGCCAGAACCCCATCGGCATGTTCAAAACCTTCAGGTAACAACATTGCTCCCGGTGCATAACCTCTAGCGCGGCGTAAGATTCTTGGTGATCCAGCCATGACTTTCGTAACCGAATCATCCAAGCGATTCACAATATCCCGATTGTGCAGCACATAACCATCCACCAAACCATGCAATCGCTGTTGTCCATCATCATTGTGAATACATTGCGGCTCATCACTAATATTACCCGATGTGAGTACAATCGGAAAATCAAGTTGATGCAGTAGAAGATGATGTAGCGGGGTGTAGGGCAGCATAAAACCCAAGGTATTCTGCTGTGGCGCGACACTTGGTGCAATGCGGCTGTTTTGATGCTGATTCAAAATAACTACAGGTGCTTCCACGCCTTGCAATAAAACTTCTTCTTGCGCTGAAACATCCACATACTGACGAATTTGGCTTATATCTTTGCCCATTAGTGCGAAAGGTTTATGAAAACGTCGTTTACGCTGACGCAATGTTGAAACAACGTTTTTATCCGTGGCATCACACGCCAAATGAATACCGCCAATGCCTTTGATGGCAATAATTTTACCCTGCTTTATCCAATGCATGGCAGTGTTAATCATGTCATTGGTTTCAACAACTTGACCATCCGCGTTCAAAATCTGTAATTGTGGTCCGCAATCAGGGCAGGCATTGGGTTGGGCATGAAAGCGCCTATCTCTATGATTCTCATATTCTTTTTGACAAGCAGCACACATTTCAAATGAAGCCATGCTGGTATTCTTTCTATCATATGGCACTTCACGGATAATAGATAAGCGCGGTCCACAATGGGTGCAGTTGGTAAAGGGATATTGATAATGTCTGTCGCTTGGATTGTTTATATCTTGCAAACATGCAGCACACGTTGCGGCATCGGCTGCAACACCCGTTGCTGTGTTTCCAGCAATGCTAGCAATAATTTCAAAACCATCTGCTGCACAGATTTCATCCAAGGTTTGCGTGGAAATATGTTGCACTTTAGCAAGTGGCGGGGCTTTGGTGCTTATATCCTGAATAAAGTGTTGAAGAGTCGTATCTTCGCCCCAAACATGAATTTCAACACCCTTGGCATCATTCCAAACTTGCCCTTGAAGCTTGTAACCTTCAGCTAAGTTAACAATGAATGGGCGAAAACCAACACCTTGAACCACACCACGAACACGAATTTGGATGCCTTTCATTTAATGGACAGTACACACCATGCAGGGGTCAAAAGAGCGTACGATATGCTGAACGGAAACAGGTGTATCCTCACCTTCACGAATGGGCGCACCCAATAATGCCTGCTCCAATGCGCCGAGCTGCCCACGCGCATCACGCGGGGCAAAGTTCCAAGTGGTGGGTGCAATGATTTGGTAGTTTAAGATACGACCATTTTTAACCCGCAACCAATGCCCTAGGCTGCCTCGTGCAGCCTCCATCATACCTGCACCTTCAGCTTCATCAGGCATGGATGTCAGGTGATAAAAAGGTTCGTTCGGGCGAATAGCCTTCACCCATGATTCCATTTCAATCACCACCAATGCAAGCTCTAATAATCTTGCAACAATACGGTTTCTAACATTGCCACCCGACTCAGCAACCAAACTTTGAATTAAAGGGTGACCATTCACAACTTGACGTGCCAGCGCGCCAACTTCTACGACATCGCCACCCAAACGCGGTGCTTTACACCATGTATAACCATCTTTCATGTCAACATCGGGTATGGTTACGCCTTCACGTGGATGTTTGGGCTCACTGCTATTTTTCATCCAACTGTGTGACACATCTTCTTTGATGGTTTCAGGTTGCAATGGAGAGACAACACTGTCCTTCCATACACCTGCTTCAAATAGATTTTTGCCCGCAACAGGGTATACACCAAAGCTCATAAAATGATCCGTGGCATTGCCCATATCTGCCAAGTTTAAACTGTCTGAAATCTCTAAAAATGAGCCCAAATCACTTTGTCTATGTCCATCCTGCATTACCCATGCTTGTAAATCTTTGGCAGAAGATAAGTTGCTAATAGCTTCCAGCGAATCGCCAAATAAAGTATTCTCCAAAAAATGCCTGAATTGATAAATGATGCCCGATAAGCGCACTTTTTCTACCGCTGTGATTGCCCGAGAAGTACCTCCTGGTTGGATGGATAGAGTGTGCGGCCACTTACCAGCCAACATCCCCATCATGTGCATAAATTGGGCTCTAGCAGGCAAAATATCTTTAGCAGCAGTGCCCTTCACGGCTGTAAATCGTTTTTTAACCCTTTCAAACCAAGGCTCATCTTGATAAACATCTCGTGTAAAATCAGGCATGAAAAACATATAAAAGTGGGTGAGATGGTCAGATAAATTTTCATTGGCTAAAATCAAATTCGTAGCTAACTCACCATTTTTGGGCATTTGAATACCTTGTGCATCCGCAATGGCATAAGCTGCGGCAACCGATTGTGCGACTGAGCAAATACCACAGATTCTTGGCACATAACTCATGGCATCCATCGGACTTTTACCATGCAACATTTGCTCAAAACCACGATACATAGGCGAAACCACCCAAGCATCATTCACTTGCCCATCTTCAATATCCAACTGTACTTCCAAATCACCTTCAACACGGTTAAATGGTCCAATAATTCTGCGACTCATGATTTCCCCTTGAGATGAATACTTGGAGCAACTTCAATATGGTCTACCACTGCATTTTTCTTTAATCGCTCTGGTGTTGCCGCTTTGGAAAGCGATGCCAGTGCAACAAACCAAGCTTTAGGCATATCCGTTGGCAAACCAACAGGGATACCTGCAATTTTTGGYGTTTGCGTAAAGCTATGCCCCGGCTCTTCAAAGGCGGGAGCGGTGCAGTTGATACAGGCATAACCACCACGAATACATGATCCTTCACCATTCCAAAGCCGTGTATTGCAATCGGCATGGGCTTGTGTGCCAACACAACCCATGTGCTCCATCATACAGCCCAAATCCGAAGGTTTTTCCGCACTGGCTTTAAACTCATAAAATTCATTACGTGTGCAGCCATGGTGCACCAATTGATCGGCATAACTTCTCGGCCTACCCAAGCTATCTATATTTTCTTCGGTAAAGTCACCCATGGCAATTTCAGCTAAAGTATCAGTCACCCAATTGGGATGGGTTGGACAACCTGCAATATTCACCACAGGCATGTTGAGCTTTGAACGAAAATCAATACCCAAAAGCCCACCTTTTTTCTCACCATCGTACTGCATGCCACAAGCATCCGATGGATTCCCTCCTGCTGCGGTGATGCCGCCGTAAGCAGCGCACGTTCCCACGGCAACCACATATTCGGCTTGTGCTGACAATCGCTCAATCCAATGCATCATGGGCTCACCTGTCCCAGCCAACATGTGAAATTTTCCTGTGTTGTTCGGACCGCGCACCACTGAACCTTCCAAACACAATATATCCAGCTTAATTTTTCCAGCCGCAACAGCGTTTAAAATACCTGTCACCTGCTGACCTGTTTCCAAACTTAAAGATGGATGCCACAATAAATTGATACCTGCCATATCCAAACAGCCCAGCACATCGGGCGATTCCGCATTGAGCAACGACATAGTACAACCACCACAGCCTCCTGATTGTAGCCATAATAGGTTAAGTTTATTTGTCATGCTGCATCCACATTATAAGGCAAGGTAATGGTAAATAGCGCGCCACCATCCATATGGTTATCCATAGTTAAGCTCCCCTCGCACTGCTCAACAATCAGACCATAACTCACATAAAGACCAAGCCCAGTACCCTTACCAACATCCTTGGTTGTAAAGAAAGGGTCAAAAATTTTCAGCTTATCTTGTATTGAAATACCTGGGCCATAATCTTTCACCGTAATCACAACTTCATTACCTTTCTGATAACAACGCACGTCAATACGTGGCGTATTTTCATGCTCCATGGCATCCAAACTATTTTGAATCAAGTTGACCAACACTTGATGCACAAAACCTTCATAACTATTGATGCGCAAGTGTTCACCTTCAATCATTAACTTGGCTTTTATTGTTGATGTTTGCGTTACCCACTTGGCAGCATTACTCACCACCTCCAATACATCAAACGCTGTTTTTTCCTCGCGGTGAGTGCTCGAAAAGCGGCGTAAATCCTGAACAATGGTACTCACGCGCATGGTGCCTTCCAATCCACCATCCACCAATGATGGAATATCATCCAAAATACGGTCTATTTTTAATTTTTTACGCAAATCATCATCAAGATGATCACCAAGCTGCTCGTGCAGTGCCTCAATATACTCACGTAAACGGTAGCCATATTTCTTAATGGCAAACATATTACTATGCACAAAACTAATCGGATTATTCAACTCATGTGCCACGCCTGCCACCAAACGACCAAGCGATGCCATTTTCTCCGATTGCACCAGTTGGGCTTGGGCTTGTTTAAGTTCGGTATGCGTTTTATTTAGGTCGTTATAAGCTTTACGCAACTCTCCAATAGGGCGACCAATCAAGACCATGCCAACAAGAACGCCTTCATGATTATAGCGTGGAGAACAACGCATAACCAATGGTGATGCATTACCTTTTGCATCAGTAATCGATACTTCTAACTCAGCAGTACCACCATTCCGTACGCGTTCTATGCACATTTCAATATTAGATTGTGAAGATTGATTGAATAATGCGGTTAATTCAGAACCAACAAGCCCATTTTCAACTGAACCTTGTAATTGMGATAGTGCAAGGTTGGACTGTTGAATATARCCTRCTAAATCACAAACCRCCAATACATCCGTCATCGATGAKAGCACTTCGCGAATAAACTGTTGTGCTTCTTCTAAGGCTGCATTTTTTTCTTCAAGCTCCACTTGGTAATGTAATAAAYCTGCATATACGGCATCCATTTTTTGAATGACTTCAATCCACACTTCTTCATTATCCTGCACCACCGAATCCATTACGGGGCTGATAATTTGTTGTGAAAGTGCAATAGGCATGGTTAAAGCCTACTCAACTTCCTGTTGCCTGCAATGTGTCATCGGGCAAGTCCAGTATTTCAACTTTCTCCAAACCATAGCGTTCCAGTTTATTGCGCAAGCCTACACGCGACAAACCAAGCTCTTTGGCAGTTTTACTTTTATTCCAACGGTTGCGAATAAGAGCTTCATTAACCATGCGCGCTTCCAAACTATCCAAACGTTCGCGTAATGAGCCTTCCTGAATTGTTAGCCACTCCAACTCAGCCTCATCTTCTTGTGGTGCTGCTCGCAAAACTTGGGAAGATAAAAGCTCTGCACCCAAATAATCACCTGTTGCCATCACCAGCATACGTTTGATTTCATTTTGCAATTCACGAACATTGCCTGGCCAATGGTAAGCTTGCATACAAGCCAACGCTTCATCACTAAAGCCTCTTACTTTCTTACCAAGCTCTTTCATCGAATCTGTCAAAATTGCCCTCGCCAATAAAGGCACATCTTGTAAACGTTCGGCAAGCGGTGGAATGATAATTTTAAATGTTGATAGTCGATAATATAAATCTTCTCGGAATCGACCTTCCCGAACTTCTTGTTCCAAATCTTTGTTGGTAGCTGAAATAATCCGCACATTAATTTTCTTGCGCTCATTGCTACCCAAGGGTCGAATTTCTCCTTCTTGCAAAACGCGCAACAACTTCACCTGAAATGCTGGCGTAGTATCACCCACTTCATCCAAAAAAATGGTTCCACCATCGGCTTCTTCAAATAAACCAATACGATTGCTATTCGCACCCGTAAATGCACCTTTTTTATAACCAAACAACTCACTTTCAAGCAGTTCATCAGGCAGTGCCGCACAGTTTTCTGCCACAAAAGGTTTATCCGAACGCAAGCTCCCATAATGCAAAGCACGTGCGGAAAGCTCTTTACCCACACCTGAATCACCCATCAACAATACCGACACATCAAAAGTCGCTACTTGGCGAATGGTGTCACATACTTGATTCATACAGCTATCGGATGAGCGAACGATGCCATAATCTACATCATAAGCGTTGCTTAAACGCTGCCTAATTTCTTGTAAACCTTCTTCAACAGAAGTCGGTAACATTTTAAGCTCTGTAGATAATTGTTGATTTTCCCGATGCAACTCAAACAAATGCACAGCATTACGCACGGTTAACAATAAATTATTCGGATCCCAAGGTTTGGTGATATATTGATGAATACCTGCGTCATTCACTGCGGTAATAATATCTTCAGAATCAGTATAGCCTGAAATAATCATGCGAATCACATCAGGAAAACGGCCGCGAACTTCTTGCAAAAATTCAACGCCTGTCATCACAGGCATGCGCTGATCAGAAATCACCACTTGAATCCATTCATCTGTCATCACTGTCATAGCTTCGTCAGGAGAGCTGGCAAGGTATACATCAARATCATCTTCCAGTAATCGTTGTAATGATTCTAAAACTCGGACTTCATCATCAACCAATAAAATTGACGGTAATGTTTTGCTCATGCTGCCCTCCTTACTTCATTCACACGCATATTACGATGGCTCGCCAATGTCAGTGGTGTTCTTGATTTACAGACTTTGTACACAAAGTTATATCTTGCCACATGGTAGCTGGGGTCAAAGCCGTAAAAATTCTTTTTCATACGCCGTAATTCTTCTTCACGATATGCCGATAACGGCTTAAAACTTTCATCCTTGGTTCGACATTCTAGTTTCTGATGAAGGGATGCTGGTAAATTTTCTGATAAGGCAATGGCTTGCGCTTTAAATTGCACKGCYTTGATAAAGTCGGCTTTTRCACCACCAATAATGTCATTGATTAAACCCAAACCTTTGGCTTCGCTGACACCCATAGGGAGCCGCGCCTGAGTGATACGTTTGGCATGGTCTTGCCCGCAATATTTAGGCAATAAATATGTCCAATATTCCGAACCATAAAGGTTCCCCATATCTTTATAGTGTGGGTTAAGAATCACGTGTTCGTGCGCCCAAACTTCATCGGCTGCCCGCGCTAAAAACACACCGCCAGCCCCCGCATTACCTTGCATAGCAGCAATCACAATATGCGAAGTGGTACAAATAATAGCTTCGGATAAATCATTCATGGCATTGATGTTTGCCCAAGATTCATCAGCTGTGCTTTTGGCTGCTTCAATCATATTCAAATGGATGCCGTTTGACCAAAAATCAGCACCACCCATCAGCACAATCACCTTGGTGCCTTGTTGAGTTGCTTCTTGATAGGCTGTCAGTAAACGTTGGCACTGCTCCGTACTCATAGCACCATTATAAAATGGGAAATGCAGGTAACTCACGCCCGCATGTTCTTCATAATAAATGTCTTGATAGCCTTGTTCGACTTCTAATAAAGCTTCAATTTCTTTTGCAAACAGCACAGTCGCGGGCAATTTGAAAGCATGGTTATGTGCTTTATCTTTCACATGCCCAATCCACACCGCACCATCTTGGGTTGCTTTGCAAATCGCTAAGCCAGAACGCGCAATCACTTCGCCAGCAGCGCCGTGCATGCCCGTGGCAACATGTGCATCATAGATAAACACTTCTCGCCCAAACAATTCATCTTTAATGCCAGGGAAACCATCTGCACCATTAATTTTGCGCAGCACTGTTGCTGTATCATCAGTCTGCCAATCAATAAACCTATCACCTTGTGTCATCACAGGGCGCTGCTTTCCTTTTGCCGTTAACAAACAGATTTTGAGCGGCATGGGTTTAAAATCATTTTTTTGAAATGAAACAATCGCTTCTTGCACAGCTTGCACAGCCGCCGTAATCACTTCATGACGGTATATACTGGCTTTGCTGGCATCACGCATGGGGAATTCCACACTTGCCCAAATATCACCTGCATCCATCTCGGCATTAGCTTGCAACACAGTGACACCCCATGATGCTTCTTGATTCAACATTGCCCAATCTAAGGATGAAGGACCTCGATCACCCACAATACCAGGGTGAACAATCAAACATGTGTGTTTTGACCATATGGATTCAGGAATAGCCCGCTTCAAATAAGGAGCAACAATCAAATCAGGTTGAAATAAATCAATGGCTTCTTGCGCTGTTTCATCGTTGATGTCGAATTCAATGGTTACTTCATGCCCATCTTGCTGCAATACCACGAACAACCTTTGCGTAAGGCTGTTAAAAGCGTGGGTAAGCAACAAAATTTTCATATTTTTAGCAAATCCGAGGCAGTTGTTCGCCAGCCAGCCAATCGACAATGCGTGAACCACCAAATGTGGTTTCCATCTGAACAAACCCGTGTTCATCATCAACTACTTTGCCGACAATGGCTGCGTTTTTGCCGTATTCATGGTTTTGCATCACCTTGAGTAAGGTTTCGGCATGTTCAGGCGCACAAATACAAACCAATTTGCCTTCATTGGCAACATACATGGGGTCTAAACCAAGCAATTCACACGCTGCCTTCACATCTTCATGTACAGGCACATTATCTTCTATCAATTGCATGCCGACCCCAGATTGTTGGGCAATTTCATTCAGCGTTGTTGCCAAACCACCACGGGTAGGGTCTCTTAAACAATGAATATCAGGCACAGCTTCTACCATTTCAGCAATCAAACCATTAAGCGCTGCGGAATCAGATAAGATTTCAGTTTCAAATTCCAAACCTTCACGGCTGGACATAATCGCCACACCATGGTCACCCATGCTTCCACTGACCAGAATCACATCACCAGCTTGAGCTTTGTCCCCTGAAATATGTACACCTTCAGGCACAACACCAACACCAGTGGTGGTAATAAACACGCCATCACCCTTGCCGCGCTCCACTACTTTGGTGTCACCTGTTACAATCATCACACCTGCTTTTGTTGCCGCCGCAGCCATGCTTTGCACAATGCGGTTTAAGTCGGATAAAGGGTAACCTTCTTCAATGATAAAACTTGCTGATAAATACAAGGCTTTTGCACCCGACATTGCCACATCGTTGACTGTGCCATGCACCGATAACGAACCAATATCACCACCTGGGAAAAACAATGGGGAAATCACATGCCCATCACAACTCATCACCATACGCCCAGCATCCACATTGAACATGGCTTGGTCGTTGCCTTGCTCCAATAACGGATTGCTGAAATGTTTGACAAAGATTTCTTCGATGAGCTGCGCCATGGCTCTGCCACCACTGCCATGCACCATTTCAATCTTGCCTTTTTTCAGGTCAAGCTTCATGGGGAAACGTCTTGTTGCTGCCATTATGCTGCCTCTTTCTCAATCTTGATGACTTTGCCGCCTTTCACATCAGGCTGACGGAATCGACCATAAGACCAATATGCTGCACACGCACCTTCCGAAGACACCATACACGAACCCATAGGGTTTTCAGGCGTACAAACCGTGCCAAACAATTTACAATCAGTGGGTTTTTTCACCCCACGTAAAATAGACGGACATTCACAACCTTTCACATCATATGCCACGATTTTAGGCACAGAAAAACGCACTTCTGCATCAAATTCAGCAAACTCTTCTTTAATCGACAATGCTGAATACGGAACCATACCCAAACCACGCCATTCAAACTCTCGTCTAAGTTCGAATACTTCTGCCACCAAAGCTTGTGCCTTCAAATTTCCCTCGCGTGTGACCACACGGGTATATTCATTCTCCACTTCTGAACGACCGTCATTGAGCTGGCGAATCAACATCAAGGCTGATTGCATCACATCCAAAGGTTCAAAACCTGCAATGACCACAGGGCGCTGAAACTCTTCAGCAAAAAACTCATACGGCTCAGTGCCTATCACCGAACTCACATGCGAAGGGCCAAAAAATCCATCAATCGACACCGCACCCATTTCACGCACTTCAGGCGACTGCAAAATATGTTGAATCGCAGCAGGCGTAAGCACATGGTTACAAAATACGGTGAAATTCTTCAAACCTTGGGCTTGGGCTTGTTTAATCGCAACGGCAGTCGGTGGCGTGGTGGTTTCAAAACCAATGGCGAAGAAAATCACTTCTTTATCAGGAAACTCACGCGCCAATTTCAAGGCATCTTGCGTGGAATACACCATACGCACATCAGCACCCGCAGCTTTGGCTTTAAGCAAACTCTTTCGCCCTGAAGCAGGTACACGCATCATGTCGCCATAGGTACAAAGAATCGCATCGTTTTCTTCAACCAAGGCAATGGCATTATCAATACGCCCAATCGGCAGCACACAAACAGGGCAACCAGGACCATGCACAAACTTCACATTATCAGGCATTAAATCTTGCACGCCATAACGGAAAATCGCATGGGTATGCCCGCCACAAAACTCCATCAAGTTATAGGTTCTGTCTTTATCCACATCTTGGGCAATGGCTTTGGAAAGTTTGCGCGCTAATTTACCATCACGAAATTCATCAATGTATTTCATGCTTTCACCTCGGAAGTTTCTCCMGTRAAYTCKTCCATCARCTCCACTTCATCAAAWATCGCCAGTGTTCGCGCAGCTTCTTCTTCRGAWATYTTGTGCARSGCATAWCCCACATGCAGCAAYACATACTCATCAATCTTRGCATCATCAATCAAAGCAATGGAAATATCTTTTTTTACATTGCCTAAAGTGACTGTTGCCATGTCAGTTGCTTCATCAAGCGCCACAATTCGGGCTGGAATGGCTAAACACATAACTTACTCCTAAGCTGCTTTGGCTTTTGTTACTTCTTCTAATYTGGGTTGATAACCAATCATGGCAAGCTGCTGCGTGGCTTTAATCCATTGATACCAAGCTTCCATGCCTTCACCCGTGGTTGCAGATACTTGAATGATTTTGATAKAGGGATTTACACGTCGGGCATATGCCATGCACTTTTCAACATCAAAATCGAGATAAGGTAACAAGTCGATTTTATTCAAAATCATCAAATCAGCAGCAAAAAACATATCAGGGTATTTCAGAGGTTTATCTTCACCTTCGGTCACTGATAAAATAGCAACTTTGTGCGCTTCACCCAAATCAAAGGCAGCAGGGCAAACCAAATTCCCTACATTCTCAATAAACAGCACACTTTTATCTTCAGGCGCAAGGGACCCCATAGCATGACCCACCATATGTGCATCCAAATGACAACCTTTACCCGTGTTGATTTGTAAGGCTTTAACGCCTGTTTCACGAATTCTATCGGCATCATTGGCTGTTTGTTGGTCGCCTTCAATCACCGATAACGCCATATCTGACTTCAAATCAATTAATGATTTGGTGAGCAATGTGGTTTTACCTGAACCTGGGCTTGAAACAAGGTTTAAAGCCAGAATACCATGTTCAGAAAAATAGCTGCGATTGGCATTGGCATATGCATTATTCTTGCCCAAAATATCTTGTTCGATTTGCACCATGCGACTTTGGCTTAAACCCGGTGCGTGAGCATGGGCAGGACCTTTGCCATAGTCATGGGTATGGTCATCATGCTGGTGGTGCTCATGTTCTTCATGGGAGTGAGCGTGGTCATGACTGTGGTCGTGCGGGTGTTCATGGTCATGACCATGTGAATGTTCCTGTCCTTCTATGCTTGTTTCACCATCACTACATCCGCAAACTGTACACATTACTCCACCTCCAATTCTTTAACTCGCAACTCATCGCCACTGGATACTTGTAACTGATAACTATCACACGAAGGGCATGGCTCACCCCGTCCAGTGACTTCAACCTTATTCATGCACTGCATACACCAAGCATGGGCTGGTAGCTCGATAATTTCCAGTGTGGAACCATCTGCAATACTACCCTTCACCACGACATCATAGCTAAACAACATGGCTTCATGCTCAACACCTGATAACACACCAATCTCAAGCCAAACTTTTTTCACCTTCTTAAAGCCTTGCTGCTTGGCACTGTCTTCCAATACGGTCAATACACCCTCACACAACGACATTTCATGCATGATGAATTTCCAGTGTGTACTTCACGCAAGGATCCATGGCATGAATCAATAGTTTTGCCTGTTTCTCTAATGATTTCGCATCACCTTTAAGGCTCTTCAAGGCATGCTGGAGCACCCCATTCGGGTGAAAATTCCATTCTGTGGGAGCAACGATTTGATATGTTTTCACCTTATCATTATCCAATATCACGCGGTGAATCAAACGACCTCTTGCAGCCTCGACAACACCCAAACCAGCACAGTTTTCAGTGCGCATTTCTTGATTATTATCTTCAGGCACCAAACCTTTTTCCATGTCAACATAGCTCTGCGACACTTCCAACAAAACCGCCATATACCTAGTCAATAAGCCCACACCAAACTTTGCTATCAAGCCTTGCAATAAAGGATGATCTTTTTGCCTGGCAAGTGGTGTGGTCTCATACGCTGCACCATCAATATCAGGGCATTGCATAAAAGCTTCCGCACCAGATCCTTCCAGCTTTTCTTGCAACCAATTTTCTTGCAAGTCAGGAAGTGCAAACGCATCCATATCACCTACTTGCGCAATCTTTTCACTTATCAACCATTGCAACAGACGTGCTGCACCTGTTTGAGTGTAGCGTGCCCACAACAACAATTGCTCAACATCTTGGCAATCATAAAATGTTTTGGGCGGCATATAAAACACATGCTCATTTAAAAACTCACCGCAAAGCTTGTTCAAGCCTGCCACTTTCGTCATGACAACAGGTTTAACGTGTTCACCAGCCTTAAATACCAAATTATCTGCATCCCAAATCTCAGCCCAGTCTTTATCAAACGCCAAAACTTGCTTCATGAGATCACCTTGTGAATCTAACCCCATCAGTGTTGGCCAATCCAACAATATGCGCCACAGATGCTCACGAATAAGCTCCATACGTAGCAACTGATACCTTGCTAACAATACTTTACTACTCACCTGCTGCATTTGAGCAGCTTCCAGTGCATTGCTTGCTGCAAAGGCTTGCGCTCGACCACAAAGGCGAAATACCAAAGCAACCAAATCAGTCACCTCATTAGCAGGCTTACCCGCCAAAAGCGATTGTGCCAAAAGCGGGCGTTGTGAGGCTATGCTTGCTTGCATAACAGCACTTCCGCTGACTTTTAGCGCAATGGCGACTTGTCCTTCAATGCTCATCAATCACCGATGCATTATCACGTTTACTAAGCCACATTTCATAAATAGAAACAGACCACATAAAAGCGAATGCTATTCCCATGCCACTACCACCAATCAATACCAACCATGCAAATATCGGATCAAACTTGGTCAACCACCATGAAGCAATGTCCATRATTTGTGAAACAAATGGCATGGCAATGGCAAACGATTTCAACCAAATAGGCACATTTTTAGCAAAAACAAAAATGGCACCTACAAAGAAAAAGATAAAGGAGATACCAAACAAATGAATATGTGAAACTCGCGTTAGTGATGAAAAAGTTGCGCCAGTATCAGGTTGAGCGCGCTCTTTGATATTTTCAAACTTACTAAAATCAGGAAGCCCCATCTCGGCTTCTACAGAATGACAGCCTAGACAATTATTCTCTATAATTGTTTTTATACCCTGTGTTTCAAACGCGGTCTCATCCGCGCCATCGCGCACCCATTGAATGATGGCAAACCTGTCTTTATCAGGTGCATTTTCTTTCATCGAGCCTTCCAATTTATTCTCAAGCAATGTTCCTGACCTGTCTCCGTAATAACTATAGACAATATCATCAATAGAAAGGCCAAATTTCCCGTCCGCCATACCATGCGTGAATAAAATTTGCGTGAATGCCATCATATAACCAATACCCACCACACATAAATAACTGGTAAACAGCACCTTTAATGGTGTTCCTATATTGGTAAGGTTATAACCTTTAAGCATTTTCTTCTCCTGCCTTTTCTGTATTTTTAGGTTGCTTGCGTAAAAAGCTGCCGCGCAATAAGTCCCGTCGTGATAACGGCTTTTCCATATTTTTTTGGGTTAGCTGACTAATCACCTGCGCACCCTCAAGTACCGTTTCAGTTATACTAGTCTGATCACCCTCTATCACTTCATCATCTTTGGTTAGGCTTTGCGACTGTAGAACCTCTTTATTTTCTTCTTTGAACATACCTGTGACAATAGCTTCTGCTGTTTGCACAGCACCCTCATGGTTTGAAAAGTCAAACATGGGTGAAAACATTGAACAGCTCATGTATTTACCCAGATTTTCTTCTTCTCCCACAATAAACTCGAAAGCGCCCGCTTCAAATGTATAATTATGTTTACTACCAATGCCATAAGTTGACCAGTCCGCTTCCTCGGTTGGCAATAACATCAGATTCATAAACCATGGTGTAATCAAAACCCCGAGCACATGGTTATTCCATTCTCGGAAGCCAACAGCTTGAACCTTCAACTTATCATTAAGGATAGGAATATCAGCCATTCGGGTTACCCGAATATCATCATACAACTGCTCCAGATGATAAGCTGCGCCCATAGGGGTCAAAGACTTTAAAAGCATCTTATGTATCTCTTAATACAACCATAAAGTCTTCTTTTCTGCCGTCACATTCTGGGCATTTCCAATGATCTGGCAACTCAGAAAATGGTGTCCCTGGTTCAATTTGCCAATATGTATCACCTTCATCAGGTTTATATTGATGCCAGCAAATTTTGCACTCCAATATTGTCGCATCTTCAATCTTATCGCCATTGCCACCATAAGAATTGAAAAAAGTCTCATTACTCATTGTCGTATAATTCCATGACTTCAACAAAGCGATCATAACTATCTCTAATATCTTCTTCTGCTGCGCAAGCCACCGCAGGAATTGCACTGATTTCCAGCGTATCCAAAATCAACTTATCTTCAGAATTAAAATACTTCACCCACCATACATTTTTGGTTTTAGTACAAGCAATACGGCAGTTGCCATAACCACGCGACAAAATAACAACGGGACCTGAACCCAAGAGTTGGTCTAAAAACACCAAGTCTTCTTCAGTCTGCGGTAGCAGACTGAAATTAATGACATGAGGTTCATCACCTTCTTTCCATGTTGCCACCTTATCATTAAGTTCAGTAATCAATGCTGGTGCATTCATCACCCGTTCAGGTAAGTTATTTAAATCATATTCAAGTTTGGTTTTCGCTTTAACAAAGGAAGAGTTTTTCACTAGCTCTGGGATACTTGCAATTTCAATAAAATCTTTGACAATATTTCTATTCGGATCCAAATAAATAATCCGCCAAACGCCAGCAAATACAGACTCTTGAATTTCAGTTCGCGTACCACCTTGATAAATCACACTGACTTCACCATGACCAAGCATCGTATTTACCCATGCACGATTTTGATCATCTAAATCCGTAATATCAATCATTGTGAGCTTATCATTCATCTTATAGCCCTTGAGTGCATCGCGCACCAAACGTAGAGCCTGCATGCCTTCTTTTAGGTTTTCTACATCTTCAGGCTCGGGCATATTCGATACTTCAAACACACTCATCTCATGCGGCATAGGAATAAACTCTAAGGTTTTACTATCTTCATCTACAGGCTGCGAGCCAACACCAATGGAAGTAATGGGAATACTAATTTCAGTCATCTTAAAGCTCCTTAAACTTTGACTGGCGCAGAGCCAGGGCAAATTTTATCCAAATCAAATGCAGGTGGGGGTGTTGGCGAAGTTGCCAACATGGTTTTAAATTCATCAATATACTCAAGCCAGTCACGCACTTTAGAAATAGTTCCCACATATTCGCCATCACGCAAAAATACCAATGCTGGGTAACCTTTAAAACGGTAGCGGCGTTGCAGTGGGCGCTCACTTTCACGGCTTACAACAGCGGCTGTAATTCGCCCTTCAAATGACTTCATAATCTCAGGGAGAATAATCGCCACATCATTACTTTCAGGGTAATTGTTTGCATTTTCAGTAAAGAACAAGACCACATCATGGTGCTTCTTTTGAAAGGCTTCTAAAGCCTCCTCAGTTAGCACTGGATATTCGTATTTTTCAATCATTTCATCAATCAATGGTGTATACATTTGTATTACTCCTTATTTACTTCAGCTTGTAAGTGTGGGGGCAATTGAGGACCGCGTTCAATAATATCGGAAAACAAACTATCAATACCTGTAGTATCATTGCTCATAGCTAAATTCACTGCCTCAAGTGCATTTGTAACTTGCAAAGCTTGATTCTCATCAACCACTTCTCTTGCTGCATCAAGAAAAGTAATCACCCATGTACCAACAAGCTGCTGACCAACAAGATTCATATCAATGTTCTTTTGTTGCCCCATACCTTGGCAGTGCGCGACATGTTCACTAAGTACAGTAACAACTTGCATTGGAATCCCTAGGCACATTAGCGGTATTTATCCAAATGATGATCAACATCGACATTCATAGGGCTACTACCAACGTCTGCTAACTCTGGCTCTGTGACTCTAAATTCATCAGATGTCAAAATTCGATCATCTCCCATGCGACATGCCTGCTCTTCACTGGGTCTTCCTTTCTCATAATTATCCATAGTTAAAATCGAATCTTCACTAAAGTTGCTTGGCTTAAAAGGCTCTGCTCGTTTGCTATAGGTAATGCCATTGGCATCCATGAATGCCAATGCTTTCTCAACAGCAGGTTCAATTTGAGCTTTCACCATAGGCAGTAAACTTCCACCAAAATCTTCAATATGCTCAGGCTGAACGCCAATAAGGATAATTTGTTCAGGGTAATCGCCCATCATGTCTGCAAGTGCCAGGACTTCCTGAAACCCAGTCTGGTGAAGGCTTACTTTCTTAGCGCCCATAAACTTGGGAACATCTTCATTTTCAATGATTTTCATCGTGCCGGGTTCTAAGCCATAATCAATAGCATCAAACACAATTAATACATCAGCATCCCTAACATCTTGAACCAAATACACACCCTGCGTACCACCGTCCAAGAGCGTTACGTAACCTGGGAACTCATAATGACTTTGTAAAAATTCGAGCGTACGCACGCCAAAACCTTCATCAGCCCAGAGAATATTACCGATACCCAAAACCAGTACCTTTTTCTGTTCGCTCACAAGCACCCTCCATCAGCACGCATAACTATTAAACAACAGAGCATAGTCGCTGCCATTAAGGGTAATTTAATGAAAACTGTTAATTTGTAGCATATTTTTAAGGTTTAAAAAAGAAAAGCTACTATGATTGTGATACTAAGTATCCATGTCAGGAAATATCATGGATACTTAGTATATTATAAAATCCTGAATTTATCACTTCCGCATCCTCTTTTTCAAAGTTGTAAATAAAGTTTACAAAGCGCATTATTTATTGATTAAGGCAGCATTTTTTATACTTCTTGCCACTACCACAGAAACAAGGTTCATTTCTTCCAAGCTTTTTTGAACCACGCACAACGGTTGCCGAACGCCACCCCATTGGCGCAACACGTTCACCTGGAATAACATCTTTATCAACAATAGGGACATCTAGACTTTCATAATCTTTGCCTTTTTGTAAAAGTTTTCTGTCTGGATAGAGCCACCAGCTCAGCTCTTCGCATGGTGCTTTGATAAATCCATCCACTACATTTTCTTTGTGCTTAAGCGCATCTTGAAACGGTTGAGCCAAGCAATCTGCTAATGACTCCTCACTTAGTACAACGGGTTCAATAAGTTTTGCCTTGATTGCTGTTAATAAGTCTCTTTCTAATTCTTTGGGGTGCAAATCATAGGCAATTAAAGCCACCGCATCCCAAACATAACTAGGCTCTTTTTCTAACTTATGAAGCAATAACTCACGCAAATAAGAAATTACTTGTTCACGTGAAAGAACATCCTCTTTCCAGAGTACCATGAAAGTATCTAATGCACCTGCACGGATCCAAGGATTTAATTTCTTATTCTCGATGACATCTTGAAGGGGTGATAAGTCACCATCAAAAACAGACGCTAAAATTCTACCTAGAGCCTCACTAAATACTTCACCTGTTAAATTGATAATTTGATCGCCAGGTTTCGATATTAATTGAATGATTTTTGGATAGAAGCTTTTTTCGCGGAAATGCGCCAGTAAGAATATGGCAAGCGTATGCCGAATATATGTTTCGCCATAGCCTTCAACGTGACTTGGCGATTCTATAAAACTATCAACTTCAGTAAGAAGAAGTGGTAGCAATGCAGCCTTATTATTCAATATAGACTCAAATTCTTCCTTGCTTGGCGGAATATCAATCGTTTTTAAGCGATCAAAAAGTACTAAAGCTTCTTTGTTATCCAAATCACTACTCCTCATATATATACTAACTTCACAAAAAAAGGCGGCATGAAACCATGCCGCCTACTTTGAACATCAGGGGGAGGTGTTCAAACTTGTTAAATCAAGGACGGTCATCCTTGAACATACGCCAGCCACTAATCATCGTACTAACCATGCTTTGGCGAGACATAATATCTTCACGAATAGCGGCATAAACATGCGCCATGATAAAGATAATAATCAACCACATACCTAGGTGATGAAAAGTATGTACATCTTGGCTTTGTCCAAACAGCGGAATAACCCAAGAAGAGAACATATTATACTGCCATGACCCCATGCCTGTACCTTCACCGTATAGCGCAAACCCAGTAATTATCATAAAGATAATGCCTAATACAAACATAAAAAACATTGCAAACATCGCTAGAGGATTGTGACCCACACATTTAACGGATTCCTTTTCCAAGAACGCATACCAACGAGCTTCGTGAATAGCCCCTTTGATATTTTCCTTAGTAAAAGGAGGGATGAACAATTGTTTCGCATGATGGTTGCCCACAAATGCCCAATAAATCCGTCCGATAAGTCCAACCGCTAAAACATAACCCGCAGCAAAATGTGCAAAACGAATATACCCCATCAAAAAGCTTGAGCTTGGGTCACCTGGCATCGTCGGTAACGGGCTACCAATAAAGTAACCTGATATACATAACACTGTAATTGCCAAAGCATTTACCCAGTGCCAAAGGCGTACGGGCGCTTCATAAACATAGACAGATTCTGTACGTTTAACGATATCATGCGATGTATCAGTTGTAATTGACGTGTCTGACATGACTATTCCTCCTTTTATTTTTTTGGCAGGTGATCATGCGACCACCTGCATAAAAATACACATCCACTTTAGCGCACCTTAGCACTTACAATTTCTTCACCTTCTTCACTCATCACATGTGTTGAGCAAGCAAGACAAGGGTCAAAACTGTGAAGGGTTCGAAGGATTTCAACTGGCTCTTCAGGGCGTTCAACAGGCGTACCCATCAAGGCAGCTTCAAATGCACCAATATTTCCTGCGGGGTCACGTGGCGAACCATTCCAAGTTGTTGGAACAACACATTGGTAGTTTTCAATTTTGCCATCTTTGATGCGAATCCAATGCCCAAGAGCTCCACGAGGTGCAGCAGCAGTACCAACACCCTTGGCCTCTTTCGGCCAAGTTTTAGGATCCCATTTCTCCATATTAGCAGTTGCAGAATCACCAGCTTTAATGTTGGCAATTAATGCATGCCAGTCGTCTATCATCATGTCTGAACAATATTGAGATTCRAGTGCACGCGCCAATGTACGACCAATCGTGGATTGYAAAATTGGTTTYGCYCCCAAATCTGTACCTGCGAGCGTATTAAATGCAGCAACRCTTCTGTGCACTTGRTCTTGTATATACTTATGATCTTGTGCATAYGCCAAGACRTAACGWGACAACGGACCCACTTCAACAGCATGRCCACGCCAACGTGGAGATTTAATCCAAGAGTATTTGGCATTTTCATCAAGCTCTTTAATATTGGTGCGTGTACCTTTAGCGGTACTAACATCATAGTCAGGATCTGTGATGCCATCCCAAGGATGCAAGCCTTTGCTCTCATCTGGATATTTATACCATGAGTGATTCACAAACTCTTGAACCTGCTCTGGGTCGCGAGGATCAACTTCCATCACATTATCCCAGTTGTCATCAAGGATTACGCCACCAGGAAGTTGATCAGTTGATTTATCATAATTAACTTTCGGATAAGCTCCGTAATCCATCACACTTTTAGCGCCAAGACCGCCGCCCCACAGTTGTTTCTTGTAGAAGCTGGCAATTGCCAACACGTCAGGCACATATACATTATCATTAAATGCTTTCATTTCATCGATACGTGCTTTTACAAAATTCAAACGCTCCATATTCAGAGGTGCGCCAGCAGCCATTTCACCATCCATATTAATGGCACAAGGAACACCACCAACCAAGTAGTTTGGATGTGGATTCTTACCACCAAATACCGTATGTATTTTTACAAATTCTTTCTGTAAATCCAAAGCTTCTAAGTAATGTGTTACCGCCATCAAATCAGCTTCCGGGCTCAGCCTGTATGCTGGGTTATCCCAATAGCCATTCTTGAATGGACCCAATTGACCAGACTCAATAAACTTACGGATACGTGTCTGCACATCACGAAAGTAACCAGGACTGGATTTCGGATGATGCGGGCCAGTCAATTGCTGTAACTTTGACGTTGCTTTGGGGTCGGCTTTTAAGCAATTCACTGGGTTTACCCAGTCCAATGCATGAAGATGATAGAAATGCACGACGTGATCATGCACTTGTAATGTTTTTGCCATTATCTCACGAATCAGGAATGCATTGGTTGGAATTTTAATATCCAAAGCATCTTCCACAGCACGACAAGAAGCTAGGGCATGACACCCTGTGCAAACACCGCAAATACGTTCAACAAAAGCCCATGCATCGCGCGGGTCACGACCTTTTAGAATCACTTCAAGACCGCGCCACATTGTGCCCGTAGATACCGCATTGGTAATCACATTGTTGGAATCCACATTCACTTCGCAGCGCATATGCCCTTCAATGCGCGTAACAGGGTCAATCACAACCCGCTGCCCACTTGTATCTAAGTTATAACCATTTGGAGTAGTAGTTACGCTCATGATTTATCTCCTGGATCTGTTTTGTTCGTTGCCGATTTAATAGCAGATGCTGCGGCATGTACGGCTATCGCACCACCGACAATGGCTGCTGCTGTACCACCAACTTCATCAGCATTTTCTTCAACACCGAATTGATGAATGCCTGATAAGCGATCATAAAAACTTCCCTTATCCCAGAAGCCATCTTCAGAACAACCAATACAACCGTGACCAGCTTGAATTGGGAAAGAGGTACCCTCATTCCAACGAATRGTTGAACATGCATTGTATGTGGTTGGACCTTTACARCCGACTTTATACAAGCAGTAACCTTTGCGTGCATATTCATCATCAAATTCTTCAACGAATTGACCTGCATCAAAATGCGGGCGGCGATAACATTTATCATGAATACGCTGACTATAAAACATCTTCGGTCGCCCTTGGCGATCCAATGACGGCATCTTGTCGAATGTTACCATATAGGCAATCACGGCAGTCATTACTTCTGCAATCGGTGGGCAGCCTGGAACCTTGATAATCGGCTTATTCGGCATGCCTGGAGCTCTATGGATTGGCACAGCATGGGTTGGATTTGGACTGGCTGCCTGTACACATCCCCATGAAGCACATGATCCCCACGAGATAATTGCCTTACAATGATTGGCAACATGAATCAATTGCTCTAAATAAGGCTTACCAGCTACAATCATGGACATTCCATCTTGATTGAGTGGCGGATTCCCTTCACAAGCTAAAATAAAGTTACCATCATATTTCTTGATGGTTTCTTCGATAATTTCTTCTGCCTGCTGTCCAGCCGCAGCCATAATAAGATCATCATAGTCTAAGGATATCATAGATAGAATGACATCTTTAGCCAGCGGATGCGCTGAACGTATAAAAGATTCCGAACAGCAGGTGCATTCTAGACCGTGCAGCCAGACCACTGGAATTCTTGGTTTTGTTTCCATTGCATGTGCAATTTTTGGTGCAAATGATGGGCTTAAGCCCAGTGATGCAGCTGTAAGACTACAGTATTTTAAAAAACTACGACGTGTAATCCCCTGCTTGCGCATCACTTCATAAAATGTTTCTATCTTTGCCATAGATGCTCCTATTTGATATGTATAGAAGAACAATCATTCCCAATGCTCCCCAACATTACATTCAATAGCAGGGTGCGTGCCAAACATAAATACGTTATATTTCAATAAGTTATATGTTTTATGCTGCTGCAAGTCGACATCTTAGTATATCTTTTATCGTAAGCAGTGGTAAGTATGTGTACACACCTCACCATAGGCTTGTTGGCAAAACAATCACATTACGATTTACTGTTTATTTTACAAACAAGAGCTAATAATTCTGGTCTTCCATAAAATTTAACCATTGACCACGAAAGACCTTGATATTTAAAATACCACATAAGGAAGTTTTCAATTCAACAACTGATATCACTACTCTCCGATGAAAGTTTGATGCTTTGTTTCCAACTCTTTATGCCACAAAGGTTTTCTTTACGGCACAATTTGGGCACAGGTGAGAATTTAGGTGTTTGTGCCGAAAGAGGCTAAAGGTCAAATGGTGCCCCTAGTAGATTCGAACCACTGACAYCTCCTTCGGAGGGCAGCTCTCTATCCAGCTGAACTAAGGGTGCGTCTTTGAAAAGTGAGCGCAAGCCTAATCAAGTAACCTTCTATGACCACTAGCTGCAGTAGCTAACAACTTATATCATGCATCTCTTTGCCATAAGTCACACTACCCAAGGTTTATAGACTATAATATTTAGTCACTATTGGGGATGCTCTCCTGGTTGATATTCAAACAAATCAGAAACCGTGCATTCAAAATAACGACATAAGGCATCTATTGCATCCAAATCTATACGGCTGGCTCGTTCAAAGTACAAAGCCCCCACGGTATTTCGATGCAAACCAGTCGCGCGTGCCACCTCACTGGCCTTTAGTTTCCTCTCCCCCATTAGACGTGATAAATGGCATTTAATCATGACCCACCCTCCCAGCTGATTAATAAAACAATNAGCCTTATTTAACACCAAAATAATAATCTATACAACAAGAAGCCTTTCTGTAGTGCATTTAACCCTTGACAATGACATTTAAGGCAGCATAATTCACCACAGTAGTGCAAAAAGAACTACGGGAGTGCCTTATGCTAAATAAAAATAACAGCGAATTTTTAACATGTGAGGAATTATCAGAACGCATCAAATACGACCCACGGTATATTCGCGAGCACCTCAAAGACACAGTCTTTATCGAAGGGGTTCACTACATCCGCCCATTTGGAAGGAGAAAGATCTTATTTGTCTGGGAAGCTATCGAGCAGGAGATTATGAAGTCGATGCAACCCGCTACCCATACAATTCCTTTAGCTGCCGGAGGTTCAGTCCATGGGTAGTATTCGACCTCGCGCAGAAACAGGAAAACTATTTATCGATTTTAGCTATCAAAAAATCCGCTGTCGCGAGCAAACACTACTTGATAATACATCCACTAATCGGCGAAGACTTGAAGCTTTACTGGTGAAAATTGAGAATGAAATATCATTGGGTATTTTTGACTATGCAAAAACTTTCCCAAACAGCCCACGCGCTAAGAAGTTTGCAAGTGAAAGTCAACAGCTAAACGGTATTCCATTGTTCTCTGATTTTGTCGATGAATGGTGGGAGGAAAATGCATTTCGCTGGAAACGTAGCGGAATTAAAAATATGAAAAGCATATTAAATAAACACCTATTACCAAAATTTGCTAATATCACCATCAATACAATTACTAAGGGCGATATACTTAAATTCCGAGCTAAACTTTCAGACTTACCTGGTCGAACTGGAACCAAACTCTCATCCAAACGTATCAACAATATATTACAACCATTAAAAAGCATTCTCGATGAAGCTGCAGAGCGTTACGGATTTGTTTCGCCCTTTCGTTCTATAAAGCGGCTTCCAGTCAAAAAATCAGATGTGAATCCATTCTCACTGGTACAGGTGATGCATTTTCTTGATGAGGTTCGRCCTGATTTCCGCAACTACTACAGCACACGTTTTTTCACAGGTATGCGCACGGGAGAGATYGACGGGCTGAGATGGAAAAATGTGGATTTTGAACGTAAGCTTATCTACGTTCGAGAAGCATTCACATATGGTAAAATGGACACAACAAAGACTTTTGATTCTAACAGAGATATTCARATGTCTAGCTTTGTATATAACACACTCATGGAACAAAGAAAGATCACTATAAATTACAGTGAATATGTGTTCTGCAACCACGTTGGCAGACAACTGGATCTGGCCAACATTACAAAACGCATTTGGTACCCAACCCTAACAAGRTTAGGTCTAGAAAAACGCACGCCATATCAAACGCGACATACAGCAGCAACCCTTTGGCTATCTGCCGGAGAAAGCCCAGAATGGGTAGCTCGTCAGCTTGGTCATACATCATCACAAATGTTATTTCAGACCTATTCTCGCTATATACCCAATGCCACCCGACAAGATGGGTCTGCATTTGAATCACTAATTAAAAACTGTACTCCTACCAAGAGCAAGGAAAGCCATGAATTTAGTAAATAAAGACAGAACACATCATTTATATAACGAAAAAGAGTCTCCCATAAATAAAATTAATATATCTCAAATTTCCCAATCCCCAGTGAAATTTGATGGTGTTTTTCGAATCCATAGTTGCCGCAGCATGATTGCCCGCACTGGAAAGAATTATCTACGCTTTATTATGGAGGATTCAAATGGATTCATGACTGCATACAAGTGGAATCCGACATCATCTACTCCATCTGCTATTGCAGATAAATCGCACCTCCAAATTCGAGGGAAAAGCAGGTATTACAATGGCTCATATATTAGCGATATCATATCTATAAAATCTGTATCACCAACTCCAGAACAGCAGGTTGCAACACTGCCTTACTCTAAATGTTCAAGGCCAGAGTCTCTTTCTAAATTTTCGGATATCATATTAAACCTTGAACATCGCGGGTTAAGAGATTTGCTAAGCAATGTATTCAGCCAAGAACAGATTGTTTTACCATTTATACAAGTGCCTGCCAGTTTGAAATATCATCATAATTATCAAGGAGGACTACTCGAGCATAGCTTAGAGTGTGCTAGCATCATTCAGGATTTATCGATTTTCTCGCAGACAGATCGAGAGCTTGGTATTAGCTCCGCTCTCCTTCACGATTTAGGTAAGATAAAAACAATTGGGATTAACTTTTCTCGCCCTGAAATTGGTAAATCAATTGATCATGATGCCATCACATTGGAGATCTGTGCTTCAGCTCTGGCAAAATTTGATAGTAATTATCCCAAACTTGGTATTGATCTTCGACATATTCTCACCTGTAGGTCTACCCGCCGCTGGGGATACGAACCTAAAATACCCATTGCCCATGCTGTTCAGCTAGCTGATCGCTTAAGTTCAGATAGAAATCTGAAAAGAGCATCTCACAAACCACTCTCAGCACCCCACCACCTATCGGCAAGCCTCTGATTTACATTTATGAATCAACCTTTATCATTTCAAAGTAATCAGCAAAAGACTCTTGGATAGTCTTTTCTGCAAATGCAATATGTTCATCAGGTAATTGCTCAAAAAACTTTCGTTTCTTCTTGGATAGCTTCCCGCCATTTTGAACACACAGATTCACCAGCAAGGTTAAATCTTTATCCGGCATATCGTGTGCTTCATCAATGATATGCTTGGCTTCATCAAAGGCACTYAGGTAYTCYAAYTCTTGCGGYAATCKAAGYGTGACAAACTTCTCWATGCATTGATAAATATACTCAGCCTGCTYTGTAACATCCGCATAGCGATATAGCTCTGAKGTATCGTTTATCAGCTTYACATTATAATCGGATGTAACTGTCCAATCAGAGCSYTGAAGAATCGGAGCWGAAAGYTTCTCCAATGAAGCAATRTAWTCATCRATGCTTTCAAGCARCTCGGATGAAACAGGAACCTTRCCCAATTGATGCRAAATAAAACGATGAATACGRCCATTYCCATCTGAGAATGGGTGAATCACAACAAACCCATATGCCAATGCCGTAGCTGCTGCTACAGGGTGCTTATCAAACATCARYGAATAAGCTYCAAGCCATGAASCCATCAGTRAATCCAAAGCATCTGGATGAGCGCTGATATGGTCTGGYAGAGGTGTTGCATCAGGTAAGCGGTCTCCAATCCAGCCATACTCGGTKCGCCAACCRTTATCAGGRTTGGAAACAAGTTGCTTCTGCATCTCAAAYAATTTGGAATCGTCAAGGCGTGAACCCATAAAGGCTCGAACKGTTTTCATCCARCGRACAGCACGGTTATCAAATTTCTCTTTCTCAATYTCAAAGCTYTTTTGAGAATCYTTGGTCAAYAAAAATGCTTCCGCTCTACCCATCATAGGATGCTTGGMATATGCATCTTTCATCTGCRTATGTARCTCTTTGSCATCAAAYGCTTKCATGGTAGGCGTTTTACGAACCAGCCAGCAAAARYCAGCAACRCCMGACATRTTATTTCTRACCTTATGACGRGGAGAGTTTRTTTTATCTGCGGTGTAATAGGAYTTCTCATCCAGCGCATCAACATATTTAAACTTYGTATCCGCATCAGSAAGGTTTAATTCTTTAGCCGTTARCCATTCATAAAAGAACCATGCACGGCGAGTTTGCATGCCTTGAGGGTTCTCAGAAAYCCAYTGCTCWAGCTCTTTGKCATCACARCTATTGAATAATGCTTTGAGAATGCCAAGGTTTARATTCTCATGCTTGAGGGCAAAAAGAAGATGTCCTGCTAACGTATCTTCAGGCTGATACTCTGGACGGAATATCCGACTGTCAGGACTCTTTGCCCCACCAACCTTTGAAGTAGGGTTGGGAGAATCAATGTCCAGTTTATAGGTTCGTCTTAGCCATTCATAGCCACAATAATGCACGCTCATAYGCAAAAGGTTACGCTAARATATATAAATATACAAATACTTACGCTTTGATTATAAGTTACCGCTGATTCATGTCCCAAGTTTACCCCCCYCAATTTGAGACATGATTAAGGCATGCCTGAACCTGTCTCATCAGAATACCCTAAATCAATTTAATGGATAGTCGGCGGCGCTCCACAACACTTCTTATATTTCTTTCCTGAACCACATGAACACGGGTCATTCCTACCAACCTTTTCTTCCCGTCTTACAGGTATTGCTGGCATCCCTTCAACTGAGGTCGTTCTGTTCTCTAGCCAGTATGCATGAATAGCTACCAATGTCTCAGGCACAGCATTCATCCACTTCTCAGCACTTTTTTCCTCTTGGGTTAGCTCAACTCCAGTTTTATCACCAAGCCTCAAGAATGGTGTGACAAACTTAGGCTCTTTCATCCAAAGACCTGTCCACGATTTATCAAAGAGTTGAGTTCCCATTAGAAAGCCTTCACACCATTCACCTGCACCCCATTCGACTGCTCTAAAGTACGCAGGTTCAAATGATGAAGGGTCAGATGAGAATGATTCTGCAATATGGTTCCAAACAGCCATAACCAAACCCATTGTCTCCTGTGCTTGCTCCATGCTGTCGTAAATAGCTTCTTCCTTACCTTCGTACATATCCCATATCCATGGCATGTATTGAGATGGAGAAATGACACTGGGACCAATCACCAAAGCCGTGAGAAACCCTTCCAGCGTAGAAGCATCCATTGCTGTTTTTGGAGCGATGTCGGAGCATAGGATTTCATCTAA
>NVTQ01000117.1 GCA_002401635.1 Pseudomonadota bacterium | reverse complement strand
GAGGGAGTTTAGTCCCTTCTCCCACTTGAGGGGAGAAGGTTAGGATGAGGGGTGATATGGGTAAAGAATAGGGTAAATCAATTGCTGAATGACTATAGCTTGGATCGTGTGGATGAGATTCCAACAGCATTGGTACTGATTCAAGCTGCGAATGAATCGGCATGGGGTAACTCGCATTTTGCACGCCAAGCAAACAATTATTTTGGTCAGTGGTGTTTTACAAAAGGTTGTGGTTTGGTGCCTTTAAGAAGGAGTGCAGGGGCTAGGCATGAGGTGCAATACTTTACATCGGCAAAACTATCTGTTCGCGCCTATATACATAATTTAAACACGTCTTCATCATACAAACTGCTTCGTAATCTACGTCATTCCTTACGGCGGCAACACAAGCCACTTGATGCGGAATTTCTTGCAATGGGTTTAAAAGATTATTCCGAACGTGGTATGAGTTATGTGCGTATTATTCAGCGCATGATCCGTAGTAATCAGCAGCTTATTCATGCGCTTTAAGTGACTACAATGGGTGAAAACGAATGCGATTGTTGCGAAAACTTTCAAACTGCTTGGATGGGACGTTAAAAGGGGCTGCAGCACGAATGGCGGCGATAAGCGTTTGATCCAGTGTGCTATTGCCAGATGATTCAAGAATTCTAACGCTAAGTAGCTGACCATTGCGTCGTAAAATCATTTCAACCAAAGGATCGGGTGTTTTTTCATTGATGCCACCAGGCACTTTCCAATGGGATTGCACAGCGGCTTGCATCATGGCGATATAACGATCAATTTCTTGTGTTGAAAGCTGTTTGCCCATGATATTCGCCATGTCTGGTTTGGGTTTGGCTGGTGTTTTACGATGTTTATTGCTGCTTGATTCAATGGGTGCGAAAGGGTCAAAATTTGGGTCTTCTTTAATCTTTTTGGCAACTTTTTTGATCTTTTTCGGCTTGGGTTTTAGTTTTAATACAGGTTTTTTCTTGGTTTTTATTTTAATTTTTGATTTATGAACCTTTTCAATAGGTTTGGCTTTCTTTTGATGACTTTTGCGAGCTTGATGCTGCATTTTCTTTAAATCGTGCGCAGAAATCATACTTACTTCAATGCGTTTGAGTGGTGGGGTCTGGGTATGGTTGCTTTGCCACCACGCAATAATGGCAATAACGCTGATAATGAGGATATGCGCCAACACAGCAAACAGGAAGTCCAGCCCACTAAATGTGCTATAGCTGTCGTTTTTAGCGTGAAAAAAACGAGCCTGCCTGCCTTTTATTTCTTGTGAACGTTGTTTCATGTTATGGGGTGAAAAAGCCCATCTGGATTAGCGAATCGGCTCTGTGACAAGTCCGACCTTCTTGATTCCTGCTTTTTCCAAGCTGCTCATAACTTGTGCAACGTATTGGTATTGTGTTTTGGCATCACCACGRATGAAAAYAGGTAGWTTGGGGTTRTTTTCACGCATGGCTTGGATGCGYGCAGCCAGTTGTTTRAGTTTTACYTTGTGTTTTTGCATATAAATATCRCCATTTTTRCGAATRCTAATSACCAATGGTTCAATATTTTGTTGCATAGCAGGTGCATCGGCATCTGGTAAATCAACATTGATACCTTGTGTTAACAACGGTGCTGCAACCATAAAAATAATCAGTAATACCAACATCACATCCACCAATGGTGTAACATTGATTTCGCCCATAGGCTCGCTGCCTTTATCCCATTTATTGYTGGAACCACCCCAGCCGCTTTGACCTGCCCACATAGTGATTAACCTCGGCGTATATGACGTGACATGATATTTAGAAAYTCGGATGCAAAYTGTTCCATRCTKGCTGCCTGACGTTTTAAATCAGACGTRAAYTTATTGTATGCAACCACCGCAGGRATSGCGGCAACCAGCCCAAAGGCTGTGGCAACCAGTGCTTCGGCAATACCAGGCGCGACAGCGGTTAAGGAAGTATTTTGTGACATAGCAATGCCTTGAAATGCCGTTAAAATACCCCAAACAGTGCCAAATAGACCAATAAATGGCGATGTTGAGCCAACTGTAGCAAGAAATGCTAGGTGGCGAGATAGCACCTCCATTTCACGGGATAATGCCGCATCCAATGAGCGGCGAATACCATCCAAACCATGTCCAGCTGTAATTTTATTGTCAGATGCCTGTTGTTTGGCATCACCACGTTGACGAATATATTCGCGATAACCAGCTTGAAATATATTGGGTAATGGGCTGTTTGGGTAGCGGTTGGGAATGCTGGCAAGGATTGTATCCATATCTGAACCACTCCAAAAAGCATCCGAGAACGTGACGCTTTCTTGGCGCGTTTTGCGATAGATACGAGCCTTGTTGAAAATCACCCCCCATGAGGCGATGGATAATAGTAAAAGTAGAATAAGTACGCCTTTCACGACGATACCAGCCCCGAGAATAAGTGCCCATACACTGAGTTGTTCTGCCATGTTTACCCCTGTATTCCTTGATGAATTTGTTGCTGTAAAGTAGATAACAATGCCTTGGGAATCAGGCAAGGTTTGCCCTCACGATTCACACAGGCAAGCTGCACTGTTGCATCGGTAAGGATTGTTTTTTGCGCAGGCTCTTGCTTCTTTTGAATGCGCTGAATAAATGCAATGCGTACACCAGATGCCTGTGTAAGCAGTGTTTCTACATGGATCAGATCATTAAAATGAGCTGCACCTTTGTAGCGAATATTGACCTCAGTCACCACGAACATCACACCATAATCGTTATAAATCCGATCCAGTTCAATGTTGTGGGAACGTAAAAATTCGGTGCGTCCACGTTCCATGAATTTTAAATAATTGGCGTAATAGACCACGCCGCCATGATCGGTATCTTCATAATAAACACGTATCGGAAAGTTCATAATAATGAACCCTGCGATGAGTCATCATGGGGTAAGGTTCTTCCCAAATGGCTATATGCTAAGGGTGTCGCCACACGACCACGTGGTGTGCGTGCAATCAAACCCTCTTGCATCAAGTAAGGCTCCAATACATCTTCAATGGTATCGCGCTCTTCGGCAATGGATGCCGCAAGTGTATCCAGCCCCGCTGGCCCACCATTATAACGGTCAATCAGGGCAAGCAACAAACGACGATCCATTTGATCCAAGCCCAAATGGTCAACTTCCATGCGGGTTAATGAGCTATCAGCGATTTCTTGGTCAATTTTACCTTGATGTTCGACTTGTGCAAAATCACGAACACGCCTTAATAGACGGTTGGCGATACGCGGTGTGCCACGCGAGCGTTTGGCCATTTCCAAAGAGCCTTCACTTGTGCTTGGAATATTGAGCAGCTGTGCAGAGCGGGTGACAATTTGTGTAAGTTCATCGTGTGAATAAAATTCCAAACGTTGAATAATACCAAAACGATCCCTTAAAGGGTTGGTGAGTAGACCTGCGCGTGTGGTAGCGCCGATCAAGGTGAAACGTGGCAAATCCATTTTAATGGARCGTGCCRCAGGRCCTTGTCCAATSATAATATCCAGCTGRAAATCTTCCAAAGCAGGATAAAGAATTTCTTCAACTTGTGGGCTCAAACGATGRATTTCATCGATAAATAACACATCACCTTCTTCAAGGTTGGTGAGCATGGCAGCCAAATCACCAGGACGCTCAATCACAGGCCCTGAGGTACTACGAATTGTTGCCCCCATCTCATGGGCAATGATATTGGCAAGTGTGGTCTTACCCAAGCCCGGTGGACCATATAACAGCACATGATCCAATGATTCTTGGCGAGCCGTAGCGGCTTTGATGAAGATGTTAAGATTCTCACGAATCTTTTCTTGCCCAATATAGTCAGCCAGTTGTTTGGGGCGCAATGCGACATCCCAATCTTCTGGTTGGTTTGAGGCAGTGATAATGCGCTCTTCTGGTATGATGTTTTCGGTCATGTAAGTGCTTTCAAAGCGGCTTTAAAGCATGCTTCGAAGTCTTGTGATGCATCAATAGATTTGAGAGCTTTGTCCACTTGTGGTGCTTTATAACCCAAATTAAGCAATGCAGATTTCACATCGTGAAGCCCATTGTTGCCCGTTGAACCATCATGCCCGACTTCGAGTTTCCCTTGTAGTTCCAAAATAAGGCGTTGCGCCGTTTTTTTGCCAATGCCAGGTGTRCGRGCGATAGCCARATCATCGGCTTGCTCRATRGCRGTCGCYAAATCGYTTGCYGACATGCCAGACATCAAATTAAGCGCCATTTTTGCACCAATGCCTGTGACTTTATTCAACTTGCGAAAGGTTTCACGCTCATGGGCATCAGAAAAACCAAATAAGACCAATTGATCCTCACGAACATAGGTGTGGATAGATAGTGCGGTTGTTTCACCGATTTTTAGATTGCATAATGTTTGTAGGCTGACCGATACATCATAACCCACACCTTGAACATCGATAAGCACCATACCTATCGGATCAAGCTCTCGAACTTTACCTGATAACCAGCCAATCATGATTGTTTCCGCCCTCTGCTACGCGATGTTTGTACAGGCGCATGATGCGCGTGACAAATGCAGACGGCAAGCGCATCGGCAGCATCTTCTTGAAGTGGCGGTGGTGGTTTGAGTAACATATTCACCATGTGTTGTATTTGCGATTTATCAGCGCGTCCGAAGCCTGTGAGTGATTGTTTGACCTTGGTAGGAGAATATGGCGCCACATGCAGTTTATGATGACCACATGCAGCAATAAGTGCGCCACGTGCTTGACCTAACTTAAGCGCGGAAGCAACATTTTTTGATACAAATACATCTTCCATGGCGGCGGTATCAGGTTGAAATTCAGCAATAATATCGTTCAAGCCTAAAAACAAGTTAGTTAAACGCTCACTGAAATCGCCTTTGCCAGCTTGGATAACGGTGTGGTAGACATAGCATAAGCGGTTACCTTGGGCATCTAAAATGCCAACACCTGTTTTGATAGAGCCAGGGTCAACACCAAGAATGCGCATAGTTTTCCATAATGAGGTCGGGTATTTTGTTGGACATAAAAAAAGCAGGGGATAACCCTGCTTTTTTCGTAAAACATATGAACAATGAATTAATCGAGATGTTCGTTAATAAAGTCAATCAATTTGCCTTTGGTAACTGCGCCGACTTTGGTGCCTTGAACATTACCATCAGAAAAAACCATCAAGGTTGGAATGCCGCGAACACCATATTTACCAGGGGTGTTTGGGTTGTCGTCAATATCAATTTTAGCAATGGTGATTTTATCACCCATATCGGCAGCAATTTCAGTTAAAATAGGTGCGATTTGTTTGCAAGGACCACACCAAGGTGCCCAGAAATCAACCAGTACAGCACCAGAAGCCTTTAAAACATCGTTCTCAAAACTATCATCGGTCACATTTATAATGTTGTCAGACATGTATTTTTCCTCGTTGTATGCCCCGCAGGGCTTAATCAATAAACTACGCTATCTCATGCTGGTAAAAGCGCAAGAGCGTTCATAGTATGCCGCTACGTTA
>NVTQ01000116.1 GCA_002401635.1 Pseudomonadota bacterium | reverse complement strand
TAAGGTGAGTGCATAACAATCACTACTGGATCGGTGTCGGATTAATTTTTCGACACCGATCCAATACTGCTGATAGTGTCCTACACAGTACTTTTTTCCACCACTTCGAATACATCTTTTGAAAGCGAGCCTGATGCCTTGATGCGCTGCAATTGCACCTGCATTAAACCCTGGCGCTTGCTATCAAACTTCTTCCAGCGTGTCAGTGGAGTTAACAGGCGCGAAGCAATCTGCGGATTAAGCTTATCCAATAGCAAAACCTGCTCGGCAATAAACTCATAACCTTTGCCATCTATAGCGTGAAAAGCACGGGGGTTTCGCATGGCAAAACTGCCAATCAGTGCACGGACTTTGTTGGGGTTTTTGAAGTCAAATTTAGGGTGAGCCATGAGAGATTGCACACGCTTTAAAGTATCACCTTGTGATGAAGAGGCTTGGGCTGCAAACCACTTATCCATCACATTTGTTTCACTGCTCCACTGCTTCTCAAAATCTTGAAGAGCCAAGTTTTGTTGTTCGCAATCACAAGTCATCAAAGCTGTAAGAGCAGCGTATTGATCGGTCATATTATCAGCGTTCTTGAATTGTTGGTAAGCGACATTGATGGCATCATTGTCTTGAAGTGTCATCAGATAAGACAGGCATACATTCTTTAGTTTGCGCTGTTGCATAGCTTCATCTTCTAAGCCTGTRRTGTYGGMTAAAGCTTGATATGTAGYGTGCAGACTTGTTTGTAAATCAGTTGCAATCATGGTGCGTAGCTTTTCACGAGCGGCATGAATAGCAGCAGGGTCAACRGGCTTATTKCTGGTCACCTGTGCTTCTGCAATGTCTGCTTCGGAAGGTAAGATAAGTGTTTCAGCCTTTAGTGCAGACCCTAAATCCTTATCGCTTAGTACATGTGCAAATGCCTGACTAATCATGGCGTTGGGTTTATTGTGCTTATCTAGCATAGCCAATAAGGTTTGCATGGCTAAAGCTTGTGCCGCAGCCCAACGGTTAAATGAATCAGCGTCATATTGCATTAAAAAAGCATAGTCGTTGGGTGTGTAAGGATAATCCAGTTCAATAGGCGCTGAAAAGTCGCGTAGCAAAGATGGAACAGGTTTCTTATCCACATGGATAAAAGTGAAAGACTGCTTTTTCTGTGTGATAAGCAGGGTTCGGTTTGTTCCTTGTGCTTTGCTTTCACCCAAAAGTTGCAAATTAAGTTCTGAACCATCGGGTTGCAGAAGGCCAAGACTTAGAGGAATGATAAAAGGCTTTTTATGCTGCGATTCAGGGGTGGCAGGGCAGGATTGTTCACAATGTAATGTGCATGTTTGTTTATCGGTATTGTAATCCATGCGAATGGATAAACGGGGCGTACCTGCTTGCTCATACCAATGCTGCATTTGTGATAAATCAACATCATTAGCATCTTGCATAGCCGCCAAAAAATCCTCTGTGCTTACGGCTTGCCCATCGTGACGTTCAAAATAAAGCTGCATGCCTTTTTTGAAACCTTCCACACCGAGCAGTGTTTGATATAAACGAACCACTTCGGCACCTTTTTCATAGACAGTCACGGTATAGAAGTTGTTGATTTCAACAAACGATGCTGGGCGAATGGGGTGTGCCATAGGGCTACTATCTTCAGCAAATTGATGGGTGCGTAACAAACGCACATCTTCGATGCGTTTCACTGCTCTATCATGCAAATCAGCAGTAAATTCTTGATCGCGAAATACAGTTAACCCTTCTTTTAAACTTAACTGAAACCAATCACGACAAGTTACACGGTTGCCTGTCCAGTTATGAAAATATTCGTGTCCAATCACTGCTTCAATGGCGATATAATCATTATCGGTGGCTGTTTCAGGGCTGGCAAATACAAGGCGTGAGTTAAAGATATTCAAACCCTTATTTTCCATCGCACCCATATTAAAATCATCAACAGCGACAATCATGAATAAATCCAAATCATATTCGAGGTTGAAACGCTGCTCATCCCAGCGCATGGCACGTTTTAATGATGTCATGGCATGAGAGCACTGATGAATATGATGCTCTTCGGTGTAAATGCGCAGGGTAATATCCCTCCCTGACATGGTTTGAAAAGAATCTTCGACACAGGATAAATCGCCTGCAACTAGGGCAAATAAATAACATGGTTTGGCAAATGGATCGACCCATTCAGCCCAGTGTTGTCCATTTTCCAACTCCCCTGTTGCCATCGGGTTGCCATTGCATAACAAAACAGGGTTTGTGGTTTTGTCGGCAATGATTTTCACATGAAATGGTGCCATCACATCAGGGCGATCTTGATAATACGTGATGCGGCGGAAGCCTTGTGCTTCACACTGGGTACAATAGTTGCTCGATGAACGATATAAACCCTCTAAAGCGGTATTGGCTTCAGGGTTGATGCGCGTGGTAATTTTTAATTCAAAACTATCAGGTAGGTTATCAATGCTCAGCCCTTGTTTATGCTGCTGATAATCAGATGTTGGCAATGTTTGCCCATCGCGTTGAATATCCAATAATTCTAACTCAAACCCATCAAGCTCAAGTGTTTTAGCCGTTGAATTGGGGTTGCGTTTATAATGAACCAAAGAAACCACTTCTGTATTTGTGGCTTGAAGTGTGAATGTAAGGTGAACGCGCTCTACCCAAAAAGCAGGGGCTTGATAATCTTTTAGGTAAACCGTTGATGCATGAGGCATGAAAAAATCCTTAAGGGAAAGTTCAGCGATGATAACCAAAGGAAGATGATTCACAAATATTATGCTTCTTTCTCAATGAACAATAAAATGTTAAAATGTGCCACATCAAACATATTCTGACAGGATTAAAATGACTTCCCATACATCTACGATTATCTATACCAAAACAGATGAGGCTCCAGCTTTAGCAACCTATTCATTTCTACCTATTGTACAGAGCTTTACACAAGCTGCTGATGTGCATGTGGAAAGCAGAGATATATCACTGGCTGGGCGTATTATTGCCAGCTTCCCTGATTTTTTAAAAGAAGATCAGCGTCAAAGTGATGCGCTTGCAGAGCTTGGTGCATTGGCGAAAACTGCCGAAGCCAATATTATCAAGTTACCCAATATCAGTGCGTCTGTGCCGCAATTGCATGCAGCTATCAAAGAGTTGCAAGAGCACGGGTTTGCTGTGCCAGACTTTCCAAAAGATGCGAACAGTGATGAAGAGCAGGCGATTAAAGCGCGCTATGCCAAAGTGCTTGGATCTGCGGTGAACCCTGTGCTGCGTGAGGGCAATTCTGACCGCCGTGTGGCAGCAGCAGTCAAACAATATGCCAAAGATAACCCACATCGTATGGGTGAATGGTCATCAGATTCCAAAACGCATGTGTCGCATATGAGCAGCGGTGATTTTTATGGCAGCGAGCAATCGGTGGTGATGAGGAAGGCGGATACATTAAGTGTTGTGCTTACTGCTAAAGATGGCAAAGAAACTGTGCTTAAAGATGGCTTAGACGTGCAATTGGGTGAAGTGGTGGATGCGGCGGTACTGTCTAAATCCGCATTGCGGGATTTTTATGCTGAGCAAATTGAAGATGCCAAGGCGCAAGGTGTGTTGCTATCGCTGCATTTGAAAGCGACGATGATGAAAGTGTCTGACCCGATTATGTTTGGTCATGCGGTGACGGTGTATTTCAAAGATGTGTTTGAGAAATATGCCGATACCTTTGCCAAGCTTGGTGTGGACACCAAAAACGGGCTGGGTGATGTGTATGCCAAGATTGCGGATTTACCCGAAGCCGAATGTAAAGCTATTGAAGCGGATATTGCGGCTGTGTATGAAGTAAACCCAGAGCTTGCCATGGTGGATTCGGATAAAGGTATCACCAATCTGCATGTGCCAAGTGATGTGATTATTGATGCATCTATGCCTGCGGCGATTCGTTCATCGGGCAAAATGTGGGGTAATGATGGCGCACTGCATGATATGAAAGCTATGATTCCAGACCGTTGTTATGCGGGTATTTATCAAGAAACGATTGCCTTTTGTAAAGAACACGGCGCATTTGATCCAACAACCATGGGTTCAGTGTCCAATGTGGGGTTGATGGCGCAAAAAGCTGAGGAATACGGCTCACACGATAAAACATTCGAGATTCCAGCAGACGGAAGCGTGGAAGTGCGCGATAGCGCGGGTACGGCTTTGATGAGCCATGATGTGGCACAAGGCGATATTTGGCGCGCATGCCAAGCCAARGATGCGCCSATYAARGATTGGGTRAAAYTGGCGGTCACRCGCGCGCAAGCCACRGGKWRYCCTGCGATTTTCTGGTTAGATCCCAATCGYGCRCATGATGCGAACTTGATTGCTAAGGTGAAAACTTATCTGAACGACCATGAAATTGCGGATTTGGATATTCAAATTAAATCACCAGAAGAAGCCATTGCTTATACATTACAACGGGTGAAAGCGGGAGAAGATACAATTTCAGTCACGGGTAATGTATTACGGGATTATTTAACCGATTTATTCCCAATTTTAGAACTTGGAACCAGTGCCAAGATGTTGTCTATCGTGCCATTGTTGGCAGGTGGTGGTTTGTTTGAAACGGGCGCTGGCGGTTCTGCGCCAAAACATGTGCAACAATTTGTGCAAGAAGGGCATTTGCGTTGGGATTCATTGGGTGAGTTCTTGGCTTTGGCTGTATCACTGGAAGATATTGCGGTGAAGACAGGTAATGAAAAAGCGGCTGTACTTGCAGAAGCTTTGCATACTGCCAACTCGAAATTTTTAAAAGAGAATAAATCACCTTCGCGCAAGGTAAATGAGTTGGATAATCGTGGTAGTCACTTTTATCTGACCATGTATTGGGCAGAGGCTTTGTCAGCGCAAGATAAGGATGCAGGCTTGAAAGCGAAGTTTGCACCATTTGCTGCAACATTAGCYGCTAATGAAAAAGCCATTGTGGATGAATTGAATGCAGTACAGGGCAAAGAAGTGGATATGGGTGGTTATTTTCAACCAGATGTGGATAAGTTGAATGCAGCTATGCGTCCGAGTGCTATTTTTAATGAGGCTTTGGCAAGTCTTTAATCCGAACTGTTCATGAATCGGTGTGATGATCGTGCTGAGCATTTGTTTGCAACGGATTTTTTCGATTGAGCCCGTAGCAATGTTTACAGACGATTGAGGAAAGATTCGTTGCGGGCAAATGAACCCGCGAGGGCGCAGCAGTATTTATGAATAATTTGGGATAACAAGGAATGAACAAGTACATTGTTGCGTATCGGATTGACTGTTACCGTTCGCAAAGGTTTAAAGTACGATACTTGAAATAGAATGATTGACGCAACTGATTCGGATTCAGCAGCGTCGGAGGGAATATGTCGGATAAAGATAAAGCACTGGATACTGCGCTGGCGCAGATTGAGCGTCAGTTTGGTAAAGGTACGATTATGCGCATGGGTGACCAGGCTAGGGTTGCGATTGATGTCAATAACTACAATCGAGATATTTTCGAGATCATGGAGCAATTAACATGGTATACCAGGATTATTGTTGAAGAATTCGAGAAAACCCTAACAAGCATTTCAACATTGACAGGCGCATCAACATCAGTGAGTAATATCAATGGTGCGCAGACGAATACAACAAATGTCAATGGTGCTTCAACTAGTGTATATGTGGGAATTGGGGCTGAGACTAATACCTCTACCAAAACAGGAATCATTTCTAGTATTTCAAATATTAATGGACAACAGATAAATAAAACT
>NVTQ01000115.1 GCA_002401635.1 Pseudomonadota bacterium | reverse complement strand
AATTGGACTTGGAATGAAGAGAATCTTTTGAAATGGGTTTGTAACTCTAAAGATGCCATTAAAGAGCTTACGGGTGATCCAAAAGCTAGAACAAAAATGCCGCCGCAGAAAATGTGTGGTGAAAAAGGTAAAGCAGTTGTTGCATTTTTGAAAACCATCTAATTAACATTTGCATTGTTTTTTATTGAAAGGCGACCTTCGGGTTGCCTTTTTTTGTGGCGGTATAAATCATTTTAACTGACGTGAAGCAAAGCAAAATATAGCATTGCGCCATGGCTATTTTGAATCGTCGTGCGCGGCATGAATATCACATCTTAGACACCTATGAGGTGGGCATGGTTTTGACTGGCCCTGAGGTGAAATCGATTCGCTCAGGGCAGGCGAATTTGGCAGAAGCACATTGTCTTATTCGTGCCGATAAATTGCTGTTGATTGGTTGCCATATTAGCCCGTATAAACCTGCTTATATGAATAACCCATCGGATCCAGCGCGTTCGCGCCAATTGCTCATGCATAAAAAAGAGCAAATGAAGCTGGTCGGTAAACTCAAAGAAAAGGGTCTGACGCTTGTGCCGTTAAAAATGTATTTTAACGAGCGAGGTTATGCCAAGTTGCAAGTAGGTTTGGCGCGTGGCAAGAAAAGTTATGATAAGCGCCAAGATCAGAAAGAGAAAGACATAAAACGCGATTTGCAGCGTCAGTATAAAATGTAATGGGTGATAACTGGCAAGAAGAAGTATCGCAACTGTTGCAGCAATGTCGCATCGGTTTTCTTGCCACAGTTGGAGAGCATAGCCCTGAAACATCCATGGCACCGTTTGCCATGTATCAGGGCAATGTTTTACTTCATCTTTCAAGCCTTGCCAGACATAGTAGAAATATTCTCAATCAACCCAATGTGGGTTTTATGATATGTACGCCTGCAATAGAGGCGCAATCCCCGTTGGCGCTGCCCAGATTAAGTATACAAGGAAAAATTGATCTTGTGCCTGATACGCTTTTAGGTGTTTCCAAAGCAGCCTATGTAGAACGTATTCCAGATGCAGAACAGCTATTCTCTTTTGCTGACTTTAAACTTTTCCAAATGGTGCCGAGCAACATGCAATGGGTGGGTGGTTTTGGTTCTGCGAGAAAGTTAAGCTTGGAAGATTGGAATGAATTAAATATCTAAGCGGTATGCCAAGGGGTTGAAGGTGATCATAGCGCAGAGCGGAAACAAGCAATGATTGATAGAGTGAAAGTGGCTTTGTGACAGATTAAATATCAATGAAAGAGGAGGTTATATGGGAGCGTTAATTTTTGCTGTTCTTTTCCTTGTGGCACTGAGTGTTTGTGTTTCATATTTTGTTTWWAARTWAAWAYWRAWGCTTATTAAAAAAAAGAAAAGCCAATCAATGTCTTCGTCCAAGAAGACTATAGTATTTATACTTTGTGTTGTGCTCACTCCCTTTGCTATTGTATACGGGTATAAGTTATATCTAACCATTTACCCGTATTTTCACCCTGATACAGTGCTGGTGATACAAGACCCTCAAGATTATCCAGAAGAGAAGTGGAAGTACGCGCTTAAATTTTCAGGAAAAAGAATATGGGCAAACCATCCAGGCTTAATACCTGGACCTCGATATTATAAAGATGTGGCTGAAACTATGTATCTAAACAGTCTCAATGGAAGAATTGAGGCTAAAGATTTGAGCCTCACAAGAGGTTGGGGGTCAAGTTTGATGCCATTATGGATAAGGGATTATTATTTAAACCAGTACCTGAAAGGCTATATTGAATTTAGGAAGGATGGCTTGTTTGTAGATTTAAGATTGGAAAAAGAAGATCAGATAAGTATTTCAAGGCGAGGGGGGAATGTTATTTCTGGGGGGCATATAAAGAAAATATTTGCACCCGATAGAGGTAAAACATTAGCGCGGCTGAATTTAAAGAAAAATGAAAAAATCGTTATATATAATAAGTGCATATATGACTACGGCTTAAGTACAAAAGAAATTGAAAGCAAGCCCGATGTGTCAATAGTTTATCGTGGAAAACTAGGCGACTTCACTTCAGGGCATCAGCTTAGAAAAATATTCCCAAATTTAAAAGCTCATAATGCAGTTTGTGCAAGTTTACCATCGCGTCCTAATCTTCATATTGGTTTAGAAAATAATGCAGAAGACTTTGAATTTAGTGGGCTTATCCCCATTAAGAAATCTCAATAGAATATATGTTTGAAATAAAAAGTTATCACGCGCATATTTATTATAACGAAAGCACTTTTGAGCAAGCGTCTAAGCTTTGTGATGAGATGGGTGAAAGGTTTGCTGTACCTGTCGGACATAAGCATAAACAACCTGTAGGGCCGCACCCGATGTGGAGTTGTCAGATTACATTAACGTCCGAAACATTTAACACCGTGATTCCGTGGCTGATGCTTAATCGAAACGGTTTAACCGTATTTATTCATGCCAATACAGGTGATGATCTCAAAGATCATACTGAACATACCATGTGGATGGGACAAGCGAAAAAGCTTAATTTAGAAATGTTTCAATCGGAGGGATAAAGCATGARAAAAGYAYTATGYATGGTRWYAATAGCTTTTTTATTGGSTGCTTGYGAGCAARCAAAAGARGCKGGTGATGAARCTGCGCRKGAGCTTACAGGTAGYAATATGATTCAGSAGGGYAATGYCATGAAACARCARATAAAAGGTATTGAACAACAGCAGCACGAGCGTTTAAAGATGCTGGATGAATAATGATAATGGTATTTTCTCGATCAAAGTCGTATGTCGTTATACTCGCGTAGGCAGGTATCCATTGAATTGTTATATACCCCCGCCTGCGCGGCAGTGACGAAATGAGGCGATAAAAAAGGCGACAACTTCAAAACGAAGCGCCACCTTTTTATAAAGCTTAGACTTTTAGCAGTCTTAGTTCTTTTCTTTATCTACGATTTTGTTAATCCAAGGCATCATAGCGCGAAGTTTCTCACCTGTGACTTCAATTGGATGCGCTGCRTTGTTACGACGTGCAGCAGTCATGGAAGCATAGTTGGTTTGACCTTCAAGGATGAATTGTTTGGCATATTCACCGCTTTGAATATTCGCCAACGCTTCTTTCATAGCTTTGCGTGATTCTTCGTTGATGATTTTAGGGCCAGTTACATATTCACCATATTCAGCGTTGTTTGAGATGGAGTAGTTCATGTTGGCAATGCCGCCTTCATACATCAAATCCACAATCAATTTCAATTCATGCAAGCATTCAAAGTATGCCATTTCAGGCGCATAACCCGCTTCTGTTAATGTTTCAAAACCAGCTTTAACAAGCTCAACTGCGCCACCACAAAGAACAGCTTGCTCACCGAATAAATCCGTTTCAGTTTCGTCTTTAAAGGTTGTTTCGATAATACCTGTGCGACCACCACCGATGGCTGATGCATACGACAAACAAATCGCTTTAGCATCACCTGTTGCATCTTGATGAATCGCGATTAAATCAGGAATACCGCCGCCACGAACGAATTCAGAGCGAACAGTGTGCCCTGGTGCTTTGGGTGCAATCATCACTACGTTCAAGTCAGCGCGCGCGTTCACTTGGTTGTAGTGAACTGCGAAACCATGGGCAAATGCCAAGGTTGCACCTTGTTTGATGTTTGGCTCAATTTCTTCTTTGTACAATACAGACTGAAACTCATCAGGTGTAAGAATCATGACAATATCAGCAGAAGCAACGGCATCTGCAACATTGCTCACTTTTAAGCCATGTGCTTCAGCTTTGGCAACAGATGTAGAGTTGGTGCGAAGCCCAACGACAACGTCAACACCTGAATCTTTTAGGTTGGTTGCGTGTGCGTGCCCTTGTGAACCATATCCGATGATAGCTACTTTTTTACTTTTGATGATCGAAAGATCAGCATCTTTATCATAATAGACGTCTAAAGCCATGATGATGTCTCCTTGTGCAGGGTAAGCCTAAAATAGGTTTTTCTGCTCATTTATTTTACATATTCACTGTTAAAAAACAAAAAAAATGATGGCGCAGCATAACGCTTGCATACTTTTTTGCACCCTACTTATGCAGGTCACAAGGGGTCAGGGCTTGATTTGCTAATTTTCATCCTCAAGCTTAATGAATTTACTCACTGTGGAGTGATGTAAGTGAGCAAACTTAGCAATAGCTTGCATGGTGTAGCCATGTTCACAATAAGCTTCTTTCATCCACTTACCGCGCTCTTTTTGATTTCGTGAAATTTCAGACAGTGGCAGGTGCCTTAACGCAGCTTTTCGCTTCGCCACACCTCTTGGAATATCATGCATATTCTTTTGTAACCGTTCTCTAAAGTCGTCATTACCCAAAATATCWGKSYSWTTMAATSYNTTKCYWMSRNNAKTTMRMATCTTTTTTACTTACAAAATGCATATAATTTTTTTGAGCTTGTATCTTAGAGTTGCCAAATTGCGACAGCAGCCAATCAACATGCAAAAACTCAGGCTTCGGCACCAATCCAGCTGTCGCTAGGTAACTGCTATACGCCCAATCACGCTCCGTTTTTACCATATGGGCTGCCACTGGGTTGCGCACAATATAACGGCTTAATTCAAGTAAATACGCATCTTTATCAATAATAATTGATTTAAATCGCCCTTGGAATACATGCCCAACACGCCCATGTTTACGATTAAAGCGTTGTGTAAACATACCGTTAAGCTGACTCATGCCACGACTAAGATTGGGTTGGGGTGTTTCTATCATGAGATGATAATGATTACCCATCAAGCAATAGGCATGGCATTTCCAGCCAAACCTCTGAACAACATATAGCAATACCTCAAGAAACAACGTGCGATCTGCATCATCCAAATATATATCGGATTTAGCGTTGCCCCGTGAGGTTACATGATAAACTGCGCCTTCGTATTCTATTCGTAATGGTCTTGCCATAAGCGGACGCTAGGCTCCTAGAATTAGCAAATCAAGCCCTGACCCCTTTTTCCCTTAGCCAATAACCAGCATTTGCTGTTTTAAGATACTTGTTTTCCAAAGGTTTGGGAAAATCTTTTGTATAGGCTATGCCATTAACCTGTATGCCTGATAACCAAATAGGTTTAGGAAAGTCTTTTATAACTGATGTTTTAGGGCCTGAACATGCACTTGCTGTCATCAGTAGTAATAGCGTTAAACTAATTTTAAATAATTTCATTTTTACCTTCTTGGTTTTTTAAGCTTTGTGAAATTTGTTAATGCAAAAGGGGTCAAGCCTTGATTCGCGGATTTATCAGCATTTATTACTCATCAACATAGTCAAAGAGTGTCAATAAAATGGAACTTTATCAAACTAAAAAAACGCAAATCAAGCCCTGACCTCGCCATTCATTCTAGGAAACCTGACTAATGAAAGAGAATTGTTTATAGTGCGCCTCGAGATTCTTTATGTAGTTATCGGGAGTGACGCATGTCTGATAAACCGTGGGGTGGTCGTTTTGATGCGCCGACCAATGCCTTTGTAGAAGCCTTTAATGCCTCCACGCATGTGGATGCTCGCATGTATGCTGAAGATATTGCGGGTTCACGCGCCCATGCAAAAATGTTGACCCAGCAAGGCATCCTTTCAGAGGATGATTTGGCGGCGATATTAAAAGGACTGAATGAAGTCGAAGCTGAAATTGAAGCGGGCACATTCGAGTTCACGATTGCACTGGAAGATGTGCATATGAATATCGAAAAGTGTCTAACCGATAAAATTGGCGATGCTGGTAAGCGTTTGCACACAGCACGCTCACGCAATGATCAGGTTACAACTGATACACGTTTGTATTTACGCAAACGCACGAATGAATTGTTGGCGCGCTTGCGTACATTGCAAGCGGTGCTGGTGGATT
>NVTQ01000114.1 GCA_002401635.1 Pseudomonadota bacterium | reverse complement strand
TGAGTCAGCCTCCAAAGCATTGACCCACAAATTTTCTATCGCCTGTCGCAAACGTGTTTCATGCACCCATAAGTTGGGCAAACTTGGATCATAAACACGCCGCACCTGAACATGTTCCGATGCCTTACAAACATCATCAAGCAGCGCATGAATATTGATTTCTGTCATTGCAACATTGGCGCGTGGTCCGACTTGCAAAAAAGTATCAATCCGATCCTTAATTCTATCTACTTCTGCCAAAATATGCGCCGAAATTTCAGCCGCATCACCTGTACTTTGCTCATGTAATAATTGCGCTGCACCACGCAATGCAGCCAACGGGTTTTTCACCTCATGTGCCATTTCAAGCGCAATACGCGCCACTGTTTCAGCCATCTCGTGACGTTTGGCATGCTCTTCCACTTCCGAGCGATTAGCTTCAGGAATCAGCCCGATGACCACACCCTTCTGATCTTGCATAGGACCAAAATGCAATGAATACGGCATATGATTTTGGCGGCCACAAAAAGCATCATCGGCAACTGTTTCACCTTGCAAGGCTCGCTCAACCATGGCTATGACTTCCGATGATGGCTGTAAAAAATCTGCCAAATGTCGCCCTGCCATGCAGCGCAATGATGTGCCCATATGCCCTTGTGCTAATTCATTTGCATGGGTGATATGCCCCTCTTGATTTACCAACATAACAGCCATCGGCATCATATCCAATAATGGGAATTCCTGTTGGGGTGCTGCAGGCACTATGCAGCCAACGGCAAAGCATCATCCAATGCTAAAAAATAATCGCGCGCCACCTGCAACTGCGTATCCCAATCATCCAAACGCTGAAAATGACCGCGAAAGTCAGCAGAGTCACGCAGTCCTTTGCTATACCAACCCACATGTTTGCGCGCCATTTTCGATGCAAAGCGTACACCATGATGTTCTGCCAAATGCTGCATATGCTCTTCAACCACAGCCCAACGTTGTTCAGCCGTCGGTGCTGCAGGTTTATCCAAGCCCATCATCGCCGCATGCACTTCTTGCAGCACCCAAGGGTTACCCTGCACGGCTCGCCCAACCATCACACCATCACAACCAGAAATACGCAGCATTTCCAATGCGCTTTCACCATCGACCACATCGCCATTGCCAATCACAGGAATCGAAACTGCCGCCTTGGCACGTCCAATATCTTCCCAATTAGCATGACCATTAAACATTTGTGAACGTGTGCGCCCATGCACAGTCAGCATTTGAATGCCTTCATCTTCAGCAATTTTGGCAATGCGCGCGACATTTTTACTTTGCACATCCCAACCTGTACGAATTTTCAATGTCACCGGAATATCAATGGCTTCAACTACAGCACGAATGGTACGCGCCACCAAAGCTTCATCCTTGAGCATGGCGGAACCTGCAATTTGTTTGCAGATTTTCTTCACAGGGCAACCCATATTAATATCCACAAAATCTGCGCCACGCGATACCGCCCAGTGCGCCGCTTCAACAATAAATTTCGAGTCCGAACCTGCAATTTGAATAGAAACAGGCGATTCATCGTCATCCAATTCCGCCATACGCTCCGTGCGTTCCCGCCCTTGCTCTACAGCACGGGAAGCAATCATTTCTGTAACGGTTAACCCAATACCAAAGCGGCGGCAAATGCGCCTGAACGGTAAATCCGTAATCCCTGCCATCGGTGCTAAAACCAAGGGTGGGTCAATACGATGCGTACCCAAAGAAAAACCTGAAAGTGGAACCTGAACCAAGATATACCTCTGCCTAAAAAAAAGGCAATGTTAGTGCTGCTTACATGAATTGTCGAACACCATTCACTTATCACCCGTTTATTCAGTATGTTTGATCCGTTTATAACGCAATATCTTAGTCAGTTCGCAGTCATGAGAAAGCTTGATTACACAAGATGGGACCCTTAATCTAATAAGGATCCCATTCGAATATTAGCTGGCAGTTTATGCCTACCCACTGAGAAAATAGTTATTGGATAGCTGAAGGTGGTTTCAATTGCTCCATCAAATCATTGTTCCATTTTCCATCGACTTTAATTTGTGAAATGGAGCCAAATAGCAATGCTTCGATTAAATTATGAGACAAATAAACGTATGTTCCTGGCTGTTTGAATGTGTAAATAAACGCACCCGCCGAACCAGCGGCAATCACCCAGCTCTCTAGCCCTTCCGCCGGAGCATCGGCAATATTTCCTCTTTCCCATACATAGTCGCCATGCCCGCCGATCAAATGTGGGTAGGATTGGCGATTGGCCTGAGAATGAATAAACAACACTGTTTCGCCGACTTTCGCATGCATAGCATTGTTGCCAGTCAACGCGCCCATTTTCCCACCGAAAGGAATATGCGTAGGCATCAATGTTTTCATCACCTTCATATCATCGCCATAAGATGCTGCGGCATTTGTATAACGCTTGTATGTCCCATCTTTATTCTTGGGAAGATAATAATCCTGCTCGCCAATATAGTAGGCTCTGTCGTATGTGATTTGCTTACCATTTTTATCTTTCAGGCCGCCTCTCGGCAAAATCATCACTGCACCATTCATGCCGTGCACAACATGCCAGGGAATCATTTTTCCACCCGGCGCACAGTGATAAACAAATGTTCCAGGTTTCACAGCTTTCCAGCGCAACACAACTTCCTGCCCTGGTTTTACCTTGGTAAGTGCACCTCCGCCTAAAGCGCCAGTTGCTGCATGAAAATCGATATTATGCGGCAGTTTACTTGTTTTCGGATTGACCAACGTTAATTCAATATAATCGCCGACATGCGCGACGATAAGTGGGCCTGGAACGCTACCGTTAAAGGTAAACGCCCAGATAAAAGCACCTGGTTCAACTTCAATCTCTTTTTCTTCAATCACCATTCTCACTTGAATGATTTTCGGTTTCCCTGTGGCAACCTGTTCATGTTTCGGTAAAAAAGGCGGGGCAACCAATTCTTGCACGACTCTTTCCAGATTGCCGATATTTGCCTGCGTGCCGACCTCGAAGCCTTTAAGCCCTCCTTTATCAGCAGCAAAAGCCGTATTGCTTAATAATAAAACCGCCATAAACAGCATTGTTTTTGTTTTCAATTCAGTCTCCTTAATTCTTCCCTTGTTATGAAGGGTTTGATTACACTGAACTGGGGCTTCTAATATGATTAGAAACCCCAGTCTCATATTAGGGAAGCTCTGAACAAGTCATGAACGCGCACTTTGCGTCCAGAACACCCAAACTCTGCGTTGTGAGTTTGAGTTGAGCCTTGCTATTGCATGCAACTCACGCCTCGCCTAAGAGCGCCTACGTTTGGTGATTTTGAATATTCTGAATCACAACTTGCTTCATCCAGACTTATTCAAAGCTTCCTTNGCTAGCGGTTTGTGTCGCCCCGCTTTCTTCAACAACGCGATTCTTGCCTATCGTTAATAGATCCCAGACAAGTAAGACAATACCTGCTGCTGTTACAAGACCGAAGACCATGCGCCACTGCATCCCTTGTACAAACCATGGATGAATTTGTGCAGCAAAGTAGCCGTACCATGTCGAGCCGCCGACAGCACGTTCGATAAATGACTGCTCATAGCCAGAAATCAACAGCGCCACGGTCATACCGACCACACCAATATTTAACAGAGCAAGCGCCCATTTCCATTTCCAGCCATTGCCCAAAAGCGCCGGRCCAAAGGTRCTTTKCCCGCGTACATATTGTGCRGCAATATAGAACATGGCGATAATAATCGTCGCATAAGCCCCGAAAAAAGCSAGATGCCCGTGCGATGCCGACCACTGYGTACCRTGYGTRTACARATTAATCTGCGGCAGGGTATGCATAAAGCCCCAGACACCAGCACCGAAGAAGTTRCCAAATGCRTGCGTAATAAACCAAGCCAATGCTGGATTGTTATTGCTCTTGCTATGGCGAACACCCGAGTCRTAMACGGCATGCACSACCATGGCGACCAGTGGGATTGGCTCTAAAGCGGAGAAAAGACCACCGATACTGAACCAATATTCTGGCGTGCCTATCCAGAAGTAATGATGTCCAATACCTAAAATGCCGGAACCGAACATCAGTGCCACTTCAATATATAACCAAGTCGTAACAATTTTCCTGCTTACACCGAGTGTCTTCATCAGACCCCAAGCCATTAGGCAAGCCACCAGCACTTCCCATGTTGCTTCTACCCAAAGATGAATCACCCACCACCACCAGTATTGATCAACCGAGATGTTGGTTGTATAGAACATACCAGCCAGATAAATACCTGCGAGGGCAACGAGATCAAACGTTAGAACCCCAGCAATACCACTCCATTTCCCCTTGGCAAAGGTTGCCGCAACATTGTAAAAGAAAATTAACATGCAAATGACAATGCCAATATCTGCCCAGCGTGGAGCCTCGATATATTCACGCCCTTCATTGATGAACCAACGGGTAAAATCATCACCAGGTCCTGTTTGAACAATCAGGAATACCAGCACCACGACTGTCACTGCTGATGTCAGCACCCAAAATCCAAGAGTGCCTAACTTTAGACCAACAACTTCAGTTTCACTTTCTTCTTCCAGTAGCCAATACACCGAGCCCATAAAACCATACAGCATCCATATAATCATGGCATTGATATGCACGGTACGTGTCACGTTGAAGGCAAGGACCCCTTGCAAGAAATCAGGCGCTAGATATTGAATACCTGATAGCAGTCCAAACAGGATCTGGGCGACAAACAAAACCACAGCTACGATGAAATATTTAATGGCCAGTTGTTGGCCTCCATTCAAATTAGCAACACTCATCGCTCAGCCCTCCTTATCGATAACGGTGAAATTATAGGGAAATCCATTGGTATCAATGGAAGACATCCATTTTAGAAAAGCAATCACAGCCTTGGCTTCATCTTCGCTTATGCCCATATCTGGCATGGTGCGACCAGAACCAAATGAACGGGCATTGCCCTGCGGATCCATTAGAAAAGCAATCATCATTTCTTCGCGGTCTGCTTCAGAACTCCATGCTGGGTCAAGCCAAGCCTTGGTTAAGTCAGGTGCAAAATAAGAGCCATTGCCAAGCAGTGTATGGCAGCCCATGCAATTCCTACCCTGCGTTATCTTCTTGCCGTGCGTAACCAATGCTTCGGCTTCCTCCTCACTCAGAACTTTACCGAACAAGGGAGCAGGGCCTCCAATCACTGGCACCTGAAAGTTGCGCTCATCATTAAATTCATAACCGATGTGTTTGTTAATGACCGAATATGCGGGAACCCGCTCACTACCAACGGAAATCTGTGGAATCGTGTCCACCGTCAATCCGATTAGCACAAGGAACATAACGCTGGTCACCCATATAGCTGTTTTTTTCCAGAATGTTTCACTGGACCACCATGGAACATTGCTACTCATACCGCCTCCTTTTTCGAGCTTGATTTAAATGATGTTACTGAATCTTCATCTGGTGTTTGGGAGGCGGGCAGTGATTCATCCTCATCAGTTCCGTGCGTACCGACACAAAGCCTCCAAATGCCGTGGGGTGCCAGTAGGTAACCAATGAGCATGGCAACAACCAGCCACCGCCAGAAGCCATTGAGATGGGCTGCCGAACCAAGCGTAAGAACTGAAATAACGAGAATGCCATAAGATCCATAGGCTAAAACCATCAGCCAAGGCTTGGATTGAAGTCGAGACCAAGCAAAAAGCAGGGCATAAAGCGCCCCTGCCATAATGACCATGGCTCCAGAGAAAAAAACAATGAAAAAATCTTGTAGTTCAACAGGCTCAATCATAATATATATCCATAATACATCTTTTGAGCTCATTATAAACCACGAAAATCCAAGTTGCAAGTATGAGAGTGTAAATTGTCAACGCAAAGTAGAAATGTCCTCTTTTCCCCAAAATAGAACTGTCCGCTTTTTAGG
>NVTQ01000113.1 GCA_002401635.1 Pseudomonadota bacterium | reverse complement strand
CGCCAACGCCAACGCCAACGCCAACGCCAACGCCAACGCCAACGCCAACGCCAACGCCAACGCCAACGCCAGTGGCGGACACAGTGCCTCCAAGCATTAAAATTCAACAAACTGCTATTACGATTGAAGCCGTAGCCGTACAATCAATAGTCAATCTTGGAGTTGTTACAGCGGTAGATTTGGTGGATGGCAACGTCCCAGTCTCGAATAATGCACCAGCGATATTTTCCTTGGGAGTCACAATCGTCATTTGGACGGCTACAGATGCCGCAGGTAATACGGCAACTGCGACACAAAACGTGGTTGTGCAGGACACCACGCCGCCAGTTATTACCGCGCCTGTAGCGGTGGTGGCTAATTCAACCACAGGTCAACCGATTGCCGTAGCCATTGGTACAGCAACCGCCACCGATGCCTTTACACCTGTAAGCATCACTAACAATGCACCTGCCACCTTCCCGATTGGTAATACTACCGTTGCTTGGACTGCTACCGATACCAATAACAACAGTGCCACAGCGACTCAACTGATCACGGTGAACGACACCTCCATCTTCGCCAACCTACCACCTGATCCAGGAGCAGCAGGTAAGCTCACATTGGCAGGCATTGATTCGGACAATGATGGCGTGCGCGACGATGTGCAGCGGTGGATTGTGATGACCTATCCAAACTCGCAGAAAACAAGGGCAGTGTTAACACAGAGAACAAAAACGATGCAGAAWTTTTTATTGAATACGAATAACCCTGCCAACGCCTATATGGATGCGGTTCAAATGGATGCTGACTATGATTGYCTATCATATATYAACATGACTAAATCGTATGCTATTTCAAGAGAACATAAGGCAATTTTTCTAAACAAYTATTTACGTTTTAATGCGTGGCAACAAATAAGTGGAATTTTAAGTGGGAGATCTTTTGATTCCCTTCCATTTTCTCAGTGGAAACAGGCTTGTAATTTTAACCCAGATGCTATGGCAAATTGAGGAGATCAAACATGAAACCGATATGCTCAATAATAACCTATGCCTTCTTTTTGTTAGGAATTTTTTTRCTYCCAACACCTGTTGATGCGATTGTTTGCACAAACAAAACCGTAGTTGTGTTTGGTAATGGAATGTTTAATGATGTAGAGGAAGCGAATGCTTCAAAAACAGAGTTGCAGAAGAAGTTAATGTCTTTTTCACAGGTGTTTAAAGACGAAGCAAAATATGAGTTTACGTTAGCTTTTACCAGTGACGGCAGTCAATATAAGTTAAATGGTACAAACCCGATTATAAAGCTGGCTAATTATGCAGTTGCAGCAGCCAATGTAGGAGTACAGGTTACAGAAGTGGTGCTTCAGAAGGTAGCTCAAGATAACTTTTCAGCGTTTGTGCGTTGGACAGGGGGTCTTGCGCCTGCGGGATCAAGGCTACAAAGCGAGCTTAATAATCTCGCATCTGCTGCCAATTCGTTCTCATTTTTATTCGATCCCGATTTGCAGAGTCAAGTTGCTGATTATACCAAGCTGTTGAATGCCGGTAAGCGAATTGTGATTATCTCACACTCACAAGGTAATTTTTATGCGAATGCAGTATATAGTGCATTGACATTAAACACTCCTGCATGGGCTAATAGTGTAGGGGTTGTGCAGGTGGCTACCCCTGCAACGAGCAATCAGGGAAGCAAACTCGGAAATAATGAACCGCAGATAACGGTACCAGAAGATATGGTCATGGCTGCTACTCAGCTGTTGAACCCTTGGTTAACGATGCCAACCAAACCTGTGTCAGGTCTGTCAAGGAACTTTCTTGAGCTTGGTGGAACAAGTGCGTATTTGAGTGCAACAGGTGGGCATAATTTTGTAACATGGTATTTGGCGGGAACTGACACGCGCGATTTTATCATGAAAGGTATTGTTCAGACGATTTCGGGCGTAAATGGTGTTGGTGGTCTGCAATACCCAGCACAGGTTTGTACGCCACCCGTGGCAGGGCCTGTTGCGACGGTTCCCCAGCTTGGCCCGTATTATTTTCGTGATGACTGGGGTGCTTTGACTTTTGATTTAAGTGTTCTGGAATATCGCGGTTACTTTTATCGCAAGGATCCATGGGGCAGATTTAAGAATCTTAGGGATGAGCAAAAAGGTTTGGCATATCACGTTGATATGCAATTTACATTGGTGAATCGAGGTGCGAAAACGTGGAATTTCCCCATGAAGACTTCGATGACAATCACGGACTATACGAGTATGGCACAGCAAACGATTCCTTTGACTTTTACAGGTCAGTTTCATCCTCAGGATGTACTGCTGTGGAACGGTGGTCTTATTTTCCTTTCTTTTGACAAAAGAAATAATAATTGGATTGGTAACTATCATAGGGATGGTATTGTGCGCGTGAACTGGCGTAAGGTTTCCATTATTGATAATGGTGCAGGGGTAGCGAATCGCTGGGTACTCAAACCTGTTCAGTCGGGCACATTTTTGATGCCGAATTATACGGTGGCTCGGAAGACATGGACAACTACACCAACAGGTAGTGCTCAAAAGTGGGGAGTAGGTGCGAGCAATCAATGGAACAAACTCGGTGTGGCTTTTCGCGATGCTATGACATACACCTATCGCATCCCGTTTTCTGCTGCCGAGGCACACTGGACAGATGCACCTTCAACGCCGTTTGGATGGGTCAATGGGGTGAATGTGGCACCGCCCAATCCGCTATTGAAGAATTACCTCGGTGAATATGGTGTGTTGGAAGTGATTGATGGGGTATTGTCGTTTACTTCTCTGGGCAAGGCTCCGCTTCAAAGTACAGGTGTACAGCAGTCGGGGCAGGTTCCGCAGATTAATACTTTTGGCGGGATTGAACAGACTGTGGCTTATCAGGATACGCAGGGCATTGTGAAGAAAGCAGTGCTTGTGGATGAGGCGAGTCAGCCGAATTGGCGCATGGCTGGTACGCCTCCAGCAGCGGGTGCTCCTGCGCTTGGCACTTTGAAAGCAGTGCTTCCTGCAAACGAGTCGTTTTTCAACCCTAGGACATGGACGCAAACTTTTCAGTATGCTTATGGGACATATGGGCAGATATTTATTCCGTTCAGTTTATCGAAGCAAATGGTGGCATCGCTTGCCATAGGTATTAATAATACGCCACTGTTCAGTCAGCGGACGGCTGTGTATAAACTAGGGGCTGGTTTTTCTTTTCCCTATCCAGCCCCCACACCAACCAATATCCCTAGGTTTCTTAGAAGAGGGGTTCATACTTGTGCCGCAACCGTGCCAGGGTGTACTTTTGGAAGGATTTATGGTGTTTCTGTGAATGCGGCTCAAAAGGCATTTTTGATGAGTCCTACTCCTTGACCTAGTGGGAGAATGTGTGAAATTATGAGGCTATAGGTGTTGTGGGCTCATTTTTTTTCAGTAAGCTATAGTAGAAAAAAGGGCGCAGCTTTAAGCTGCCCGATGTTTCAAACTAAGTTTATTTAAATCCCAGAGGGTTTACGCCATATTTTCTTCTGGGTTTGAATTGAAACAGCGCACTATCGTTGGCTACATGCAACATGTGCATACCGTTCATGCAGTAATGGGTCGAACCAAGGTAAGTAATTGAAATGTAAGTATTACCAGTTAGACAATCGTTATTTTTGGCCCTTAGCGGAACTATTTTGAGTGTAAAAAGGTACCTTTAAGGGTGATTGTGCTCTGGAAATAAGGTTCTTATTCCCAGAACACAATGTTCTTTTATCTGTCGGGGAGTGGTCGCATAATGCCAAGGATGCAGTTAGGCTTTGCAGCCTGAATTAATTGACTTTCTGATTGCTGAGGTTTCTTCCATGCCGACATACCGTTCTCGTACCACAACAGCTGGCCGTAATATGGCTGGAGCACGTGCTCTTTGGCGTGCCACGGGCATGAAAGATGGTGATTTTGAGAAGCCTATCATTGCTGTTGTAAACTCATTTACCCAATTTGTGCCAGGTCATGTACACCTTAAAGATTTGGGGCAAATGGTGGCGCGTGAGATTGAAGCCGCGGGCGGCGTAGCCAAAGAATTCAATACCATCGCTGTGGATGATGGTATTGCTATGGGGCATGGCGGTATGCTTTATTCATTGCCAAGCCGTGAGATTATTGCTGATTCGGTGGAATATATGGCGAATGCCCACTGTGCGGATGCCCTCGTTTGTATCTCTAACTGTGATAAAATCACCCCTGGCATGCTGATGGCTGCACTGCGCTTGAACATTCCTGCGGTGTTTGTATCGGGTGGTCCGATGGAAGCGGGTAAAGTGACCATCAACAACCGTGAGAAGCACCTTGATTTGGTGGATGCGATGGTGATGGCGGCGGATGATCGTGAGTCTGATGAAGATGTAGCGGCTGTTGAGCGCTCTGCCTGCCCAACATGTGGTTCATGCTCAGGCATGTTTACTGCCAACTCCATGAACTGCCTTGCAGAAGCTTTGGGTCTTGCTTTGCCAGGTAATGGCTCATTGCTGGCAACGCATGCAGATCGCAAAGAATTGTTTTTAGAAGCTGGTCGCACGATTGTAGAAATCACCAAGCGTTATTATGAAGGTGATGATGCGTCTGTGTTACCACGCTCCATTGCTACCTTTGAAGCCTTTGAAAATGCCATGGCACTGGATATTGCGATGGGTGGCAGTACCAATACTGTTTTGCATTTATTGGCATGTGCACAAGAAGCCGAAGTTGATTTCACCATGAATGATATTGATCGCATGAGCCGTAAAGTGCCAAACCTGTGTAAAGTTGCGCCTGCGGTTCAACATTATCATATGGAAGATGTGCATCGCGCAGGTGGTGTGATTGCTATTCTCGCGGAATTAGACCGTGGTGGTTTGATTCATCGTGATATACCAACTGTTCACGCAGCCACATTGGGTGAAGGGCTGGATGCCAATGATGTGATGAATGARGSCAATAYAGCACCGCGTGAGATGTTCCGYGCWGCSCCTGGTGGTATCCCAACTCARGTKGCATTYTCGCAATCYGAACGYTGGAAAACAYTRGATACAGACCGTGAAAMWGGYTGTATYCGTAATATGGAACATGCTTATTCSAAAGAGGGCGGCATTGCTGTGCTTTATGGCAACATCGCYGAGSRTGGWTGTATYGTSAARACAGCAGGYGTGGATGAATCCATCTGGAAGTTTACAGGTAAAGCCTGTGTGTTTGAGTCTCAGGATGATGCTGTGTCGGCTATTTTAAATGATCGCGTGAAAGCGGGTGACACGGTGATTATTCGTTAYGAAGGMCCCAAAGGTGGYCCWGGYATGCAGGARATGCTTTATCCAACGTCATACCTGAAATCCAAAGGTATGGGCAAGGTCTGTGCACTGCTAACCGATGGTCGTTTTTCAGGTGGTACATCAGGCCTTTCCATTGGGCATGCTTCACCAGAAGCTGCTGAAGGTGGTGCAATTGGTCTGATTGAAGATGGTGATACCATCGAAATTGATATTCCGAACCGTACCATCAATTTAGCAATCTCTGATGCTGATTTACAGGCGCGTAGGGATGCTATGGAAGCCAAAGGTAAAGATGCATGGAAACCTGTGGGTCGTGAGCGTGTGGTATCCAAAGCACTTAAAGCTTATGCAGCACTAACCACATCAGCCGATAAAGGCGCAGTACGTGATTTGGATCAGTTGAAATAAGGGTTTTTCTTAACTAAAAGCTTAAAAAGGCTGTAAGCATTGCTTGCAGCCTTTTAATTTACCTACACAATTTATTTTCTGTCCACTACGCGACAGTTAGCAGGGTGAAAAAGCAGGAATGAAATGTATGATTGCAAGACGCGATCCCCGTTTTGCATGATTGCAAGACCTGACCCTAAATACTTTGACCCTAAATACTTCAAGACCTTGTATCTCGTAAACGCAGTCAAATGAGGCATCATTTGTTTGCGGCGAGGAAAGCCCTTTGATTCGAGACTGTGCATTTAGCACTGGGGTCAGAATGG
>NVTQ01000005.1 GCA_002401635.1 Pseudomonadota bacterium | reverse complement strand
CTGTAGTATCTCCGCTGTCATATGCAACCTCCAGCACGTACGCTAAAGGGGACATTTCTACTTTGCTAAAAGCGGACACTTTCATTTTGCGCTAACAAATGAATAATATTGCTTTACATTCATTATTCACGCACATAGACATTCACCCCATGCATATCGAAAAATTAATTCGCCAAGCTGCCAAAAAACGCTTCTCAGATTATGGTTATAGCAAAACAACCATGGCTGAAATAGCCGCAGATACTGATATGAGCGTGGGTAATTTATATCGCCATTTCAAAAACAAGGAAGCCTTATTACTAACTTGCTTAAAACATGCCATTCAATGCAAGTTAGATGCAGGCATACAAGCAGCAGAGCAGTGCGCCAATGCAGTACAAGCAATCGAAGCCTTTTCTTTGGCTCGTTTACGCGTTGGACACGCACAATTTACCGATACCCGTCATCTCTACGATTTAATGGAAATTATTCATACTCGACACCAAGACGTGTTACTCAATTACGAACAAAAAGCCATTGATGCACTAACAACTATTCTTAATCGCGGCGTGATGCAGGGTGAGATTGGCATATCTGACCCTGCACAAACCGCATACGATATATACCAAGCTACAATGCGTTATAATTACCCCGTCGCACTTAAAAATAATCCATTGAATCTATTGGAAGAGGATTTAAAACGTCTGCTACAACTTATTTATCAAGGCATTAAAAAATGAATATTTATGGAGGATTTATGTACAAATACACATTACTCATCATGTTAAGTTTCACAGTCAACGCTCAAACACAAGCCAGTGCTGAGCCTGCCAACAGTCCTACTGGACTTGAAATCATGCAAGCAGTGGATAGCCGCGAAGATGGCGACACTTTACAACAAGATATTCATCAGATTCTGATTGACCGTAACGACAACAAGCGTGAACGACATATGATTAGCTTTCGCAAAGACTATGGAAAAGATAGTAAATCCATCATATTTTTTGCAGAACCTGCCAACATCCGCGATACGGCTTTGCTCACCTTTGATTATGATGACATCAATACCGATGATGACCAATGGCTTTATTTACCTGCTTTGAAAAAAGTTCGCCGCATTTCTTCCTCTGATCGTGGCGATTATTTTATGGGCACAGACTTCACCTTTGAAGATATGAAACAAACACCTGAACTACAAGATTACCACTGGAAACTATTGGGTAGTGAAAAAATTCGGGGTTTTGATTGTTGGAAAGTTGAAGGCATGCCCGTATCCAATGATGTGGCGCGCGAATTGGGTTATTCACGCCTTGTGCAGTGGATTCGCAAAGATAACAACTTCACGATTCAAGCATATTATTGGGATCAAGCAGGGCGTGAGTTAAAACATCTAAATATCACCGAACTCAAGCAAATATCGGGTATTTGGTCATCGGTTCGCATTGAAATGGTTAATATCCAAAGCAATCATAAAACGCGCCTTGAATTCTCAAAACAAAGATACAATTCAGGCATGAAAAATCGAATGTTTACACAGCGCACGCTTAAACGCGGCTACCGTTAAGCAAAAAACTTTCTAAGGAATTACTATGTCAGCCATCTTTTTATTTATCGTCCGCCGTGCTTGGTGGGTATTGATACTCATTGCACTGGTTACAGCAGGTTTTGTATCACARCTTYMWTCTCTGAAAATGGAAACCRATATTKMAGARATGYTRCCMMAMAGCMTRGATGCYTACASCAAYAAGAAAAAACTCGAAAAAATATTCTCTTCAGCAGATATGGTGGTCATTGGCATTACCAACGCCAATAACCCCAATGGTATTTATAATGCACACACCTTAAAACTTATTGATGAACTGACCCAATGGCTAAAAATGCGCAAAGAATTTCGCACCTTGGCACTGGCAGATTTAATGAGTATCTCCACGCTTAAAGATATTCGTGGAACCGCCAACGGCATGGAAGTTGAGCAATTTATGAAGCGCCCTGTATCCAGCCCCAAAGATATAACATTACTCAAACAGCGGCTTATTGATAATGGCATTTATATGGGGTCAATCGTTAGCGATGATGGCAAAGGCACTTTAATCGTGGTGCGCCCAAGCCCAGAATATAGCGGACATTACAATGAGATTTACGAACTTATCAAAAACRAGGTTGCTGAAATCGATGCCCGCAATGGCCCTGAACATATTCTTTTTACAGGAAGACCCATTATTGATGGGGTATTCGGTGTGTATATGCCACAAGATATGCAAAACATGCAGCCCATGATCTTGGCACTKCTGGCATTACTGCTATTTTTCTCGTTCCGYAATATTCGTGGTGTGTTGATTCCTTTGACCGTTGTGATTCTTTCTGAGCTTTGGATGCTCGGCACCATGGCAATCAGCGGCATTCCGATTTATACCGTCACCACCCTATTGCCTGTACTTATTCTTGCTATTGGTATTGCTGACTCGGTGCATTTATTAACCCATATTCGTACCGAAGCAGGTCGAGATACAAGCATTGATAAATACACCGCCATCGTGCGAGGTATGCACGGCATGTGGTTACCAATTTTAATGACCACCTTAACCACTGCGGCTGGTTTTTTAGCCATGTTAACATCCGAATTACTACCCATGCGTTTTTTTGGTGTTTTTGCTGCAGTCGGAATTGCTTACGCATTTATCATTACAATTTTATTTATCCCCGCCATTGAAGCTGTACTCCCGCACCGAGAAAAACCACTAAACAAACTTACCTTTAGCACTTATATCAACTGGTTAAGCCATGCTGTTATTGCTTATCCACGCCGTATTCTTGTCAGTTTTATTTTGTTATTTGTTGTTTCAAGTTATGGATTAACCCAACTTCACGTTAATTCTTCGCTGGTTTCTGAGTTTCATCCATCTGACCCCATTCGCATTGCCGATACCATCTTGAATAAACATTTCGCAGGCACGTATGCATTGGATGTTATGCTTGATACAGGCAAACAAGACGGCGTACTTGAACCTGCTTTTTTAAAGGCTCTGGATACGCTACAACATACCGTGGAAAAGGAGTCCGTGGTGGGTGATTCCTCATCCATTGCCGAAATGCTCGCCGAAATGAATAAAGTCATGCATGAAGGCAAGCTCGCATACAAAATACCACCCGACTCCTCGGCACTCGCAGCCCAATATTTATTACTCTATTCTTTTTCTGGTGCGCCTGATGATTTTGATTCATTTATCACCTCAGACTACAGACAGGCTCACCTTCGCATCCAAATGAAAACCGATAGCAGTGCTGATGCTGCACAGGTCATTGCTTTGGTAAAGCAGCATGCAAGTCAGTTGTTTCCTAATAGCAGTATCGAATTCGCAGGTACAGCCTATACCATGGTTAGCTTTTCTGATTTGGTGATTACAGGACAAATTCAATCGTTATTACTTGCTTTAACATTAATTTTTATACTTTGCTTGCTGATGTTCAAGAGTTTAAAGGATGCCGCTTTAGCAATGTTACCCGTAACCTTATCGGTGATTGTTATTTATGGTTCTATGGGTTTATTCGGCATTGCATTGGAGATCGGTACAGCCATTACAGGCGCTATGGCACTGGGCATTGGTATTGATTTTGCCATTCATTATCTCTATCGCTATCGCTTCTACAGCACAGAAAAGAGCTCACATGCAGAAGTTGTAAAGGCTTGCAATGAAGATACTGGACGGGCTATTGCCTTTAACGCACTGGTGGTGGTTGGCGGCTTTTTGGTCTTGCTTACTGCAAACCTTTACCCACAAGTAAAGCTTGGAGCCTTGGTCGCATGTTCCATGGTGATTTGTTATCTCGCCACCTGCTATTTATTTCCCGTCCTGCTTAAAAATGGCAAATAATTTTCTTGCGGTTCTATTAATATGCTTTGTTTTCAGCACTCAAAGCCAAGCTACTGAATGGACGATGCACGGTAGCTTAAAAAACGAATCTGCTTATTTTATTAGCGGTGAAAAGCGTTGGGATAAAATCCAAAACAAACTTGAACTCAAACCTGAAGCTGTGTTGGCAAATGGCTGGGAATTCCGAAGCCGTGCCCTGCTTTGGTATGATGCCGCCATGGATATTCAGGGCACACGCTCGCCTGATTTAACCCATAGCATTAAACAACATTACCGCACTACCACCCAGCTCAAAGAAGCTTATTTACTCTATAGTGCTGACTCCTTTGATTTGCGTTTGGGGCAGCAGCAAATCATTTGGGGTAAAACCGATGCGCTGCGTTTGTTGGATATTATCAACCCACTCGACTTGCGTGAATTTATTCTCGATGATTTTTTTGATTCACGTATTGGTCTGGTCGCTGCACGTTTAAATTATTATCCAGACACCGATACCGAACAAGAAATTGAACTTATAATTATCCCCGATGCTAAGCCATCTCAAACAGCACCCACTGGGTCGCGTTGGGCACTAAACACCCCAACACCACCAGCAGGGTTTACAGTTCAAACATTGAACAATGAACAGCCAAACTGGTCTGTAAAAAACACCGAATATGGTGCAGCATGGCGTGGTAATATCGAAGGCTGGGATTTATCGGCTAATTATTTTTATGGCTGGAAAGATAGTTCCAACGCCTTTCGTAAAATCACGCCAGGCATTATCACAGTACAATTCAAACACCTACGCATGCACACAGTCGGCGGCAGTTTTTCCAATGCTTTTGGCGCATGGGTGGTACGCGGTGAACTGGCGACCAATTTACAAGAAGGTGTTAATGCACAGGGAACAACTTTTACCGATACAGTGCAACGAAAAACCACGGTGAATGCAGCCCTTGCCGCCGAATGGACAGGGCATAATTGGACAGTGAGTCCACAATTTTTTATTCGGCATATTAAAAATTGGAATGCTAAACTTTTAGAACCTCAAAATTCAGGCTTCTGGATGCTAGGTATTTCCACCGACTTTATGCATGAAAAACTCAAACCTGAAATACTGCTATTGGCAGACTGGGCAGCAGGTGGTTGGCTAGCTCGCCCCAAAGTATCCTATGATTGGTCGGATGATGTTACTGCGAGCATCGGCGCTGATATTTTTGGTGGCTCCCATGGATTGCTAGGGCAATTCAATCAAAATGACCGTGTGTCTTTTGAAGTGGCATATAGTTTTTAAGCCATACACTTTTTTTTAAAAAAAACACGGGCTCAAGCCCCAAATGTAACGCTGGTAAGTTTAGCCTTGGCATTGGAAAACCTCATGAGACATTCTGTACCCCTCGGTGAAGATCTTAGTGAGCCCTACGGGCACCTCGAAAAACCTCACTATTTCGTCATAGTGCCCTTTTTGCCCCTGCCCGCGTTRGATAAAAAGAGCAATAGSRTTGCTATTACTCATTTCATCACGCCTTGTCATGAACGAAAAATAGCGGCGYTTGACTCGTGCGAGGTTTTTCGAGGTGCCCTTTATTTGTCCAAAGGTGTGACCAAAGATAACAAGCTGTGAGGGTTGATGCGCGCATGATTAAAGCGCATGCCCCAGTGTAGGTGGGCTCCTGTTGATCTTCCCGTACTGCCCACTTCTGCGATGTTTTGACCTGCTTGCACTTGCTCTCCAACCTTAACAAGGGTTTTACTTAAGTGAGCATAAACACTAACCAAGCCCTTGCCATGACCAATTGCAATCAGTGTGCCATTTAAAAACATGTCTTCGACCAATAGGACTTTTCCAGCCAATGGCGCTTTAACAAGTGTGCCTTTGGGAGCTGCAATATCAATGCCTGAGTGCGGGGATTTTGCAGCTCCATTAACATAACGTTGTGCGCCAAAAGGGGTGGATTCGATGCCATCGACAGGCATGGATGCCTTTGTGAATAATGGGAATATATCAACATGCATATCATAGGTATTCTTAATAGCCTGTTGATCGGCTCGAATACGTTTGATCGCAGCAGCATCGAAGCTGGACATCTTCTTCTCAACGGTGATACGAGATATGCGGAACTCACCTTGCTTGATATGTATGTGGTCGGTGGTTGTTTTTTTACCCAGCCACTTGATTGGGTAGTTACCTGCCTTTTGTTTTAAATCAACACCAATCCACCCGTGAATCGTGCCATTGGCGGCTTCTTGAAAAGGCCATTCTTTTCCCATATATGTGAGCTTATTTATCGGCGTATTTGAGTTTAGTGTAACCTCAATGATGTCGCCTTGTGTAGCTGTCCAATCATGGGCATATACGGGTGTGGCAAGGCTGAGTGATAAAAAAAGTATCATAAAATAAGGCATAATGGTTACTCACTTTTTGGATGTAATTGGATATTTTTAACGTCTGTTTCTACATTCCCATCTTGAAAATGAACATGCATGGTATCGCCTTTCTGCATGGACTTGGCATGGGTAATAAGCTTGCCCGATGCATCATAATTAAGGCTGTAACCGCGTTGTAATACATGTGTAGGGTCGAGCGCATGCAAGGTTTCACAGTATAATTGAAGCCTATGGCGCAAGGCTTGTAACGATGATTGCCAATGTTGCATCAGCTTTTGGCGACGCATTTCAAAAGCATGATTTTTTTCAGGTATAATCTTCATTCGACACGTGGCAAGCCGCTCTTGCAGGTGATGCAGTTGTTGTTGTTTTTGCCGCAATTGTCGCCCTGGCTCAAGTGTTATAAGCTCATTGTGCTGTTTGCGCACATGTTGTTGGCATTGCCCGAGCAATGATTGAAATGATGAAATAAGCCGTTGTTGTAACATCGCACTTTGCTGCATGGCTTGATCGAGGTTGCGTTGTTGGTGATGTTTTAAGCTTTGCTGCTGAATATGCAGTTTTTGTTGTAAGCGCCCGAGTATAGATGTGAGGTTGTATTGTAGGCGTTGTGGTTGCACGATGCTCTGACGCAGGTTTTGGCGTGAAGCGCAGCATAATTCAGCAGCATTGGAAGGTGTGGCAGCTCGCAAATCGGCAGCAAAATCTGCCAGTGTTGTATCAATTTCGTGACCAACGCCTGAAACAATAGGAAGCACTGATGTGGCAATCGCTTTGATAACGATTTCATCATTAAAACACCACAAATCTTCCATGCTGCCGCCACCGCGAACCAAAAGAATGACATCGGGCATGTCGCTCAGTTGTTGTAATGCTTGGATGGCATTGGCAATGGATTGAGGGGCTTGGGCACCTTGAACGATGGCTGGAGATAAGGTCTTTTTTAGCCAGGCGGGACGTGTTGCGAGAACTTTTTTCACATCCTCAAAGGCTGCCGCAGTTAGCGATGTCACGATGCCGATATGCAGTGGTAATGCAGGAATAGGTTTCTTCTTTTCATTGGCAAACCAACCGTATTCTGCAAACAATGCTTTGCGCCGCTCAAATTCTACAGCCAACTGACCAGCTCCCACAGGGCTGATTTGTGTAATAATAATTTGATAAGTTCCACGTGGTTCATAGAGGCTTAAATGACCATTAAAAATGAATTCCTGTCCCTCTTTGGGTAATGTTTTTAAGCGTAATGCCGCAGATCGCCAAACAACAGCGGAAATACTCGCATGCTTGTCTTTGATGGTGAAATAAAGATGACCCGATGATGGTTTGGTTAAGCGGGAGACTTCACCTTTGACTTCAAGATGTGCGAACCCCTGTTCAAGTGTCTGTTTGATACGGGCGGTAAGCTCGGTAACCGTGAGTGGCGCTTGATTTATAGGCTTGCTGGAATCCATGCCTGTAAGCTACGTGATTGTGTTGCAATGAAAAAGAGGGGGTGGAGAGTTTCGGGTTTAGTTTTACTCGCAAACACGGCATGATATGGCTATGGAAATAACAAATCTGATTGCAGAAGATGAGTGGTTGAATCGTGGAGCATTGATTGCAGCCATTGATGTTGGCTCCAATGCCATGCGTTTGGGTATTGCAGCATTTGATGCAGAGACGGCTTCGCCACAACTTATTCAGCGTTATCGAGAGCCTGTGCGCTTGGGTCATGATGCTTTTACCAGTGGCACACTAAGTGAAAAGACGATGGATGATGCTGTGCGGGCATTTGTAGGGTTTCGTAAGATTCTTGATCAACATCATATTGAACAATACCGCGCAACAGCGACCAGTGCGATGCGTGATTCCAAAAATGGGCATGTATTGGTCAAGCGTATTTTTGATGAAACGGGCATAAAACTATCGCTTATTTCAGGCGAAGAAGAAGCACGTCTTGTACAGCTTTCGATTAGTAGGCGGGTGGATTTGACCAAACAATTTACACTGCTTGTCGATATGGGTGGCGGCAGTGTAGAAGTAACGCTTTGTGATGATGGTGAGGTTGTTTCTGCACAGAGTTTTAAGATTGGTACGGTTCGTTTGCTGGAATTGTTAGGAAAAAGTGGTGATTTTAATAGCTTGTTATCCGAATATCTTGAAGGCACACGGAAAAAATTAAAACAGCAACTTGGAAGAAGAAAACCTGCTTTATGTGTGGCAACAGGTGGCAATGCAGGTGCAATTGGTAGTTTAGCATTTCAAATACTTGGCACAGAATCAGCAGATAAAGTGAGCCGAAAAGAGCTGGATGATTTAATCAAGAAGTTGGCAGCTCTGAGCTTTGAAGAGCGCATCCGTGATTTGGGTCTGCGCCCTGATCGTGCCGATGTTATTTTGCCTGCGGCAATGGTTTTTCGTGAGATTATGAAGCTRGCACGTGTGCAAACCATGGTGATGCCTGAAGCAAGYCTTYTGGATGGTATTCTTATTGGYATGATGGARTCKGAAGATGTTASCATGCATTCACGGCGCAGAAAYYTATTRGCATGGGCACGYAGYCTTAAAAAGAAATACCATGTSGATCAACAYTATGCCAAGTCTGTRGCRCGTTTGGCATTGAGTYTGTTTGAYCARATGCAATCACTGCATGGGCTTGCTGTGAGCGAGCGTTTACTGCTTGAAGTAGCATGCCGTGCGCATGAAATTGGTATGTATGTTCGGGTTGGTGGGCACCATAGGCACGCTGCATATCTTATCTCGGCATCACCATTATTGGGTCTTTCAAATGAAGAAAAGGCAGTATTAGCACAAACAGTTCGTTATCAGCGCAAAGCCTTTCCCAGTGACGAACATGAGGATTTTGCGGGGCTGATAGAGGCTGATCAGCGCAGTGTTCGTTTTTTAAGTAGCTTTCTGCGTTTGGCTATTGCGTTAAACAAAGATCGCCGTGATCGTGTTCGCCGCGTGCATGTCGAGCTGGATGATGAAAATGTTGTTCTGCGCTTAGAGGGTGATGGTGATTTGTTGCTGGAGCGCTGGGCATCGTTGCAAGTAGAGGATTATATTGATTTCGTTTTTGAGCTGAAATTACAAATTGCTTTGAATGTTTAATGACTGCCATGTTCTCGGCGGTTGACCACAATGCTGTTGCCAGACACATTTTTGGCCAAGTGTTTTATTTCGCTGGYAACTTCTGAGACGGTGATGTGTGAAACAAAGCTTTTGGGAGGGCAAGGAACAACCGCCAAGGATAGACTCATGAGTGCAAAGTTTCGCTCCTGCCCTTGCCTATCTTCGGCAGTGATATATCCACGCTGACGGTCTGCTTGATGATACATCATGGATGATTCAGCACTAAATATAGTAAGAATGGTTTCTAATTTTTTACGCCAACYATCGGGCTGAAGGATTAAAACAAAATCATCACCACCGACATGGCCAAGAAAATCCTGTTTATCAATTTCATTGCCAAGAATTTTTGCAACCATTTGAATAATACGATCACCACGTTCATAGCCATAACAATCATTATAGGCTTTAAATGAATCCAAATCAGCATAGACCAGTATGAAATCCACCTCATTTTGCAAACGGAAATCTATTTCGCGGTTGATGCTATTGTTGCCAGGTAAGCGAGATAAAGGATTACAGTCATAGGCTTGCTGTAGACGAATGTCGGTCATGCTCTTGAGCAAAGTAATGACTGATAAAAGACCATAATAAAGACCATTGCGTGTGATAATTGTGGGATCGAAATGATCGCTTTTGTTGCGTTCAGTCATATGGCGGCTAATAACATCAATGTCGGTACTGATATCAAAGCTTTCAGCCTGTGAATCCATAAGGATTTTCACACTTTTATTTCTGTTAAGGTCATGCGCAAATTTATGCCCGAAGATGGCGAGTGTCTCTCGACGGGTAACCAGACCAACGGCCTGCATGTCATCGTTAATCACTGCCAAAGCGGTGATGCTTTCATGCTCGCGAAAGCGTTTTAATACATCCATAGCCATGCAGTTGATATGGACTGGTTCGGGGTGTTCAAGATCCATTGTGAGATGTTGATTGCCATGTTTTGAATTCATCATAGCGATTAAAAAATAAACTGTGTTTGAGTGTAGAGCATTGTGGCATGTTAAAGGGCAAATATGTCAAGCCTATGGCATAGCCCTTATGATGTTATAGGGAACCTCGAAAAACCTCGCATGAGTTAAGCGACGGTGMTTTTTGCTTATGGCAAGGCGTGATGAAATGAGTAATAGCACCGCTATTGCTCTTTTTATCCAACGCAGCCAGAGGCAAAAACAACAAGCTTGGCGAAATAGCTAGGTTTTTCGAGGTGCCCTATATTTGCAACCATGCGAATAATTTCCAATTTAGCAACTCAATACACTCAATATAACCCAAAAGTGTTAATCAATTATAACCTAAAATGGTTAAGTCTAACCCCTTTGTCTGACTTGTTTCGCAATGAGACAACACCTCTAATGCAACCTTTGAAAAGAGCTGCCAATAATGGCTGCATTCCGTAGGGGGAAATATGGGAAAATCTCGATTATTTTTGGTTATGCTGTTTGTCAGCACACTCGCACTTAGTGCTTGTGGAGGGTCTGATGGATCCACGCCAGCCTCTACATCTACCCCAGCACCGACGGTGACAGTAACATCGTCATCTGTGATTGAAGGCAATGCGGGAGAAACCAGCCTTGTATTTACAGTGGACTCAAACATTACATCCAGCCAAGCCATTACAATCAATTTCTCAACCCAAGATGGTACTGCACAAGCAGGCAGCGATTATATTGCCACAAGTGGCGTGATAACATTTCCCGCAGGTGCCACAGGCGGTTCGATTTCTGTACCTATATTGGGCGATACCGCAATCGAATCTGATGAAACATTCACCCTGCTATTAAGCTCACCAAGCCATGCTTCTTTTGCAGGTGCAAGTATCATCGGAACAATCGTTAATGATGATTTCCCGCCTATCGCGCTTCCCGACACTTTAGCGCCAGTGATTGTTCTTACGGGGGCAAATCCATTAACCATGTCACAAGGTACAATCTTCACCGACCCAGGTAGTACAGTGATTGATAACGTGGATATAGGCTTGATTGCTGTCGTGACGGGTACAGTCAATACTGCTGTAGCAGGCACTTATACATTGAATTATAACGTCAATGATGCCGCAGGTAATCCAGCCGCGACCGTGAGGCGTACAATCAAAGTTCTTCCAAATACAGGCGCAGATCAAACTGCCCCAACAATTTTTCTTATTGGCGCAAATCCTATCACAGTTGCACAAGGCTCAAGCTTTATTGATGCAGGTAGCATGGTCATGGATAATGTAAATACAGGTTTAATTGCCACTGTCACAGGTAGTGTGAATACAGCCGTGGTTGGAACTTATACGCTCACATATAACGTCAGCGATGCGGCAGGTAATCCAGCCACTACCGTAACCCGAACCGTGCATGTAACCGATCAAACCGCGCCAGTAATTGCTTTAACAGGTGCAAACCCAGTCACCGTTGCTCAGGGTTCTACTTATGTTGATGCTGGAAGCAGTGTCACAGATAATGTTGATACAGGCTTAACTGCCACTGTAACAGGCACTGTAAACACTGCGATAATTGGAACATATACACTGACTTATAATGTAAGTGATGCCGCAGGGAATGCCGCAATTGCAGTCACACGCACGGTAAATGTGACCGATCAAACTGCACCCATGATTACGTTAACAGGCGCAAGCCCAATCATTGTTGCACAAGGCTCAACTTATGTTGATGCTGGAAGCAGCGTGACTGATAATGTTGATGTAGGTTTAATTTCAATTGTAACTGGCACAGTCAATACATCTGTGGTTGGCGCGTATACCCTCACTTATAATGTTAGCGATGCAGCAGGCAATGCCGCCGCCGCAGTGACGCGTACAGTGAATGTAACCGATCAAACCGCGCCAGTGATTGCTTTAACAGGTGCAAACCCAGTCTCCGTTGCTCAAGGTTCTACTTATGTTGATGCTGGAAGCAGCGTGACAGATAATGTTGATACAGGTTTAATCGCCACTGTGACGGGCACAGTCAATACAGCAGTGGTTGGAACTTACACGCTCACATATAACGTCAGCGATGCGGCAGGTAACCCTGCCACTACCGTAACCCGAACTGTGAATGTGACCGATCAAACCGCGCCAGTGATTGCTTTAACAGGTGCAAACCCAGTCACCGTTGCACAAGGCTCAACTTATGTTGATGCTGGAAGCAGCGTGACAGATAATGTTGATGTAGGTTTAACTGCCACTGTAACTGGCACCGTCAATACAGGAACGGTTGGAACTTACACGCTCACATATAACGTCAGTGATGCAGCAGGTAATGCAGCGACTACTGTAACACGCACAGTAAATGTTGTAGCGGACACAATAGCGCCAGTAATTGTTCTTGTTGGCGCAAACCCGATGACAATTGCGAAAAACTCAACCTTCACTGATCCAGGCAGCACCGTCACTGATAATGTTGATGTAGGTTTAATAGCTACAGTTACTGGCTCTGTGAATACCGCCACAGTTGGTACTTACACCCTGACTTACAATGTCAGTGATGCAGCAGGCAATGCGGCAACAACTGTCACGCGCACGGTGAGCGTGACCGATCAAACACCACCCGTGATCACGTTAAAAGGCGCGAATCCATTGACTTTCCGCCCAGACTCTACTGTTCTTTACAAGGATCCAGGCAGTGTGGTGACAGATAATGTGGATGTCGTATTAACCGCTACCGTCACGGGGGCTGTCTTACTCCCGAAAGTTGGCACGTATACATTGACGTACAATGCAACGGATGCAGCAGGCAATGCAGCAACCCCTGTCACACGCACTGTAAATATCGCCTATGTAGGGCCTCTGATTACTTTGCTTGGCGAAAACCCAATCACCATTGGACAACATGGAGCCTACATTGACCCTGGTGTCATATTTACGGGCGCTTCCGTCCCTACACTCACCCATACGAGCAACGTTGATACAGCGGTTGTGGGTGCTTATTCTGTCACATACAACCTTACTGATGCTGGCGGCGGCGCACCCGCCATACCTGTCACACGCACCGTGAATGTGATTGCAGGAACAACCTTAAGCATGGCAGAGGCAACAGTTGTTGAAGGCGATATTGGCACCAGTAACCTTGTGTTTACCGTCAATTTATCAGCAGCGAGTGCGGTTGATATTCGTGTGGATTATATTACCTCTGACGGCACAGCAACCACTGCCAATAATGATTATACAGCAACCGCAGCGACCTTAACGATTCCAGCAGGGGCAAGCAGCGGCACGATTACCGTGATTGTCAATGCGGATACAGTCGAAGAGGCAGATGAAACAGTCAGGCTAACCTTATATAATCCCGTGAATGCCACGCTGACGAACATAAGCGCCGTTGGCTTCATTTCCAATGATGATGCACGCCTTGCATTGCTCAACGGTACAGGTCTCCCTTTTAGTTATCCGACCTTGAGCTGCTCGCCAGGCACAGATTGCAGCTACGGACGTGATGCCCAAGCAACCGCTGGTACATTGGTGAAAACGGGCGGTGGTAATGCAGGCTTTGATTTCACAAAGCTGGACATCAATGGCAACCCTTTACCCGTCAGCGCAACCGCATGGAGCTGTGTGCAAGACAATGCGACAGGTTTGATTTGGGAAGTAAAAACCAACACTGCTGGCTTGCATAACACAGCCGATACATACAATTGGTACAATACCGATCAAACAACCAATGGCGGCGTGCCTGGTCAGCCTGATTTTAGTGGCAATGTTTGTTTTGGTTATAATGCGGCTGACCCGACAACCCATTGCAATACGCAAGCATTTGCAGCAAGGGTGAGTGCGACCAATTTATGTGGTAAAAGTGATTGGCGTTTACCTAAGCGGGATGAGCTGCGCTCTATTGTGGATTATGCGGTTTTCGGGGCTGCTCCAAATAGAGATTTAACGTATTTTCCAAACACAAGTCATGCAACGCCTGCCATAACACCTTTTGGTGTGGACACGAATGATATGCGTACGCTTCCAGCGTATTGGTCGGCAACGCCTGCGGTTAACCTCTTTAGTGGTGAATTTGATATTACTGTGTTGTCTTTCAATGACGGTGCAGAAGGCCCTATCAGGTATGCGGATCCTCATAACATAGGCGGTTCCACGGGTACGCTTACGCCATTTAGGGCTAGGTTGGTATCTGGCGCACCAACCGCATCTGGCGCACCTATATCGGGAAGGTTATCATCATGTTATGAAAACATGCTCAATGAGTGGCCGGATAGTCGCTACATAGACCATCAGGATGGCACCGTGACCGATAAAAAGACCACCTTAATGTGGAAACAATGCGCTGAAGGGCAAATCAGTGCAGGCGGCACATGCACTGGCATACCAACACTCATGCCTTTTGCAACGGCACTCACCAAGGATGGCAGCCCCTTTGCAGGATACAGCGATTGGCGCGTACCGAACATTAAAGAGCTTGCCTCCTTGACCGCACCCATTTGTTATAAGTCCGCTCTCAATCAGACGATGTTTCCCAATAGTTATAGTAGCCCTACAACCGCTGGGTACGTTTATTGGTCGTCAACGGTTCAAGTGGGCGGGAATGGGGCTGGTTTCCCATGGCGCGCTGGTAATGTTGATGGCGCGGTCTTGGGTGGGAACGGGGCTAGTCTTCCTGCTTCAGTTAGGTTGGTCCGTGGCGGCTTGTGATTTAATGGGTTTCTAGCTTATTCACACCCTCAAAGGCTTGCTGGTTGTACATGTTTTTGCATTTTATGTACAACCAAGTTATCATAAGTAATATGAAGACATGGGACAGAGCTATTCACTCCATTTACGCGAACCTTTTAGATAGTGTTCAAGCAGACTTAGGCTTGCCTGCTTCGGGTTCAATTGTAAAAAGTGTATCCAAAGGTAGGGACTACTTCCAACATCGTATTTCCTATTCGGGTATGCCGATTTCTTTGCCTGTTGAGCAAAGCAGAGCCCATACTGAAGGATGGGAAAATAGAAGGCAGCAAGTTGCTACATTGATTGCAGCAGGGGCTAATGTTCCAGATAGGCAAACGGTCAAAACATTTGAGTTACTGGATGCCTTGGGTTGCTTTACATTCCAGAAAGCGATTCTGGTAGGTTCTCATGCTTTTAATGCGATTGGCAACAACCTGGGTGTGACTTGGGATGCAGGATTTGAAACCAAAGACATTGACCTTGGTAGAATGATTAAAGTCTCAACCCTGCCCAGTCACAAAACCACTGATATTTTATTAAAAGCAGGGTTTCGCGCTATTCCTCAATTAAATAGAAAGCATTCTCCGACCAACTTTATTCATAAAAATGGTATGAAGATTGATTTTTTAACACCCATGATAGGCAAGCCAGATAGCGAACCTGCTTTGTTGCACGGCACTGATATTTATGCTGAACCCATTCGATTCCTTGATTATTTGATTAAAGATCCGCAGCAAGCTGTGATATTAACGAGGCATGGTATTCTTGTTTCTGTGCCGCAATCTGCAAGATATGCTTTGCATAAATGCCTTATTTTTCAGTACCGACGTGATGATGTAAAAAGGCAAAAAGACTTGCTACAAGCCGAAGTGCTTTTGATGGTGTTGGAAGACACCATGCCACATCTTATCAAAGCCGCATGGGATGATTTGAAGTGGCAAGACAAGGCGATGGTGGGCATTTCAACATTTAAGGATAAAACCCTAAAAGATAGGCTTATTGCAATATTCGAGTCATAATCAAGAAAATATAATTGCTATATATTGACAAAAAGAAATAATTATTTCTATAATGTCTTTATGATAGTCCGTAAAAATACCATTAAACTTTTTGTGCGTCAGCAGTCGAGCAAGCTGGGGGCTGTGATTTGTGCAGCGCGGCAAGCCCAAGGTTTGACGCAAGCCAAATTTGCAGAGGCGCTACATGTCACTATTCCAACCATACGCAAATTAGAGTCGGGTGATGCATCGGTAAGCCTGCATACCTGTTTGGCAGCGTTGCTGATTTTAAACATTGAAAAAGGTATTTTACATACCGAACAATCTGAAAGGCAAACCTTGCCACAGATTGAAGCAAAGCAACGCGCCAGCTTTGCCAAGCGATTACAATTGCAAGGGGAACATGCGAGGGATGCTGAAAATTCGGCTTGGATTTTATCCTTATCACCCCAGCAACGGGTTCAAGCTTTAATCAATCAAGAGAAGGAGCAAAGCTTATGCGGCATCGCACGCCCATAGAAGAAGCTGCCGCTTTGATGCAGTCGATAACGCAACATCACGGGCGTGGTTTATTGATTGGTGGCGCGGCACTGTTTTTATATGGCAAACCACAACGGTCACTGGATTATGATTTATGGGTASGCATTGCCAATGATGAGCTGGTTGAGATTTTAACGGCACACGGCTTTGAAATCGACAGTAATCGAGGAGGGCGGATGGTGGCTTATTATGAAGAATGTAAATTTGATTTCTTTTTATTTAAGCGTGCATACAACCATGATAAAGAGTTGGTGGAATATGATGCTATTGAAGCCAATGCTAAAGAAGTCAGCCTAGAGCATGGCAAGCTGCTGATACCATCCATTGAAGATATGATTAAACTTAAAAAATTAGGCAGTGATATTCGCAGCAAAGACTTGGAAGATATTGCCTACCTTGAAGCTTTATTGAAGTCTTCTGTTTAGTTTTTTGCTACTTAAATAACGGCAGCACATAATATAAAAACGGTAGGCACACAAAGCTTATGTACAGGCTTTAAAAAAGCACATTCAACCTCTCCTACGCCTACGCTGATAAACACAAATTCAATATAGACTAATCTCTAAAATTAGTAAAATTTAGTGGCCTGTCTGCATTCATAGCACGCACCAGTGCCATAGCAGCTTGTAAATCATCACGCTTTTTACCTGTTACGCGCACTTGCTCACCTTGAATCGCCGCTTGTACTTTCATTTTTTCTTGTTTAATGTGTTTGACGATTTTTTTCGCAGTTTCTTTATCCACGCCTTGTTTGATGGTTACTACTTGGCGACGGGTATCACCGCTGGCATGTTCCATATCACCATATTCCAATGATTTGGCTTCTAATTTACGGCGTACCATCTTGGCGCGTAAAATTTCAGCCACCGTATTCAAATTATTTACATCATCACCCACCAAGGTGATTTTTCCATCATCCAACTCAATACTCGCCTTGCTATGCTTAAAATCATAACGCGTGGTAATTTCTTTTTTCACCTGATTCACCGCATTATCCATTTCCTGCATATCCATTTCACATACAATATCAAAACTTGGCATCAACCCATCTCCCAAACCGTATTACAATTTTTACACACAAACCCTTCACTGCCCGCCTCAAACGCTACATGTCTATTACATTTTGGACATGATAACTGCCGCAAACAGCGCTTATTTAACACCACAAACACCGCAATGGCTATCACCACACCAGCAAATATCGTGTACCACATCAAATCTTCTTTCCATATTGCCAAAGCAACCGTCGCGATCGCCACGACAGCATCAATCATCACGATCTTTGAAAATGTCATTAAAAATGGATTTTCAGGAAACTCCCTATGCTTCACATTCATCCCCTTACATCTATACGAACCCTGTAGTTTTTCTAACATTCAAAAAAAATCAATCAAAAACAAATATCAACGTGCTGAAATCTTTGCTAGCATAAGGTAAAATAGCATCAGCGGGGCAAATAAAGTGCATGAAGAACAGCTTTTCCAAAGACCTTCAACAGATACACATATTGATATTTTTCTTGGTGAATGGTCATGCGACATCCCTTTTGGTGGCGGCGAAATCGAACGTGTTAGCTTATCACTCACCGACGACTCACCTAGATCGCATCATCATATCCCCATATTACGCCTACATGCAGGTCATCAGATGGATTTCGAAGCCCATGAACAAACCCCTGCGGGACATGCATCTCTGCTGGTTACCACATGGCTTAACAACCATACCGTCGATGCAGGTATGCGTTATGCTGCTGAACTTTTCCTCTGGCAATGGCCAGGCATTCGCCAACTCGATGATGGTAGCTGGCAGTTGGCAGGTAGCTCAATCTATGAAGCGCAGCTAAACAATAAGCTTATTGATATACATGGAAAACATATCTTAAAAAATGAACATGCATTTTCTGAATTTCAAATGGATATACAGCGCAATCTCAACCTGCAAGTACGCCCGCATGGCTTTTGCCGCAAGCCCTCACCATGTTTTCTACTTGATGCCTGTCTGCTCTGCCCACACTTTGTGACCAACGCCAATTTCATTTCATCACTACAAAAACGCCATGATGAATTACAAAACAAACACATGAAAGCCGTGGCAAATGACAATCAAAGGCTCGCCAGTAGTTGTCATGACGCACGAATAAATTTAGCATGCATCCTATCCAAGCTAAGCACCATGCCGAACGAAAATGAGGAAAACAGCCATGAAGAAAATGATTAAGATTCTAGCGATTGATGATGAGGATACAGTACAAAGTATTCTTGCCGCATTTTTAAACCGCTATTTGGGTGAGAAAGGTTTTCAAAGTGAAATCAAAACATTGAGTGATCCAGTTCAAGGGCTTTTTGAATTAAGCACCAATGGCGAGCAGTATTCAGTTATTCTTCTTGATGTTCGCCTGCCTAAGCTTACAGGTGATGAAATTTACAACAGCCTAATCCATATCAATCCCAATTTATTGGAGCGTGTATTGTTTGTGACAGGCTATCCCGATGATTTGACCGAGCGTTTCCCTGACAAATCATTGAATATTCTTCAAAAACCGTTCCGCTATCAAAGCTTTACTGAACAACTTTCTAAAATTCTTAAGTTTGACTAAAAACAAGTCATAAAAACAATTATTTAACCGTGTCAGCATTACGCCCTTGGTCTACCAAATCCTCCGAACAAACATGGGCCATCGCGGTTGCCACAGGGTGTTTTATTATTCTGATTGCCTTGCCTTTCTGGTCAGAAAGCAAACAGGCCTCTCAAAATAAGGTGCATCAAGCTCAAGCACCCCACATTGCCAGCCAGAAAATAGCACCGATTAGCACACAAAAAATACCACCTAAAAAAGCAACAACCAAACCAGCAGTCTCACATACAAAACAGGCTGCTAAAAAAGCTGTTGTTTCCGCAAAACCACGTGTCATGCCGATACAAAATAAAACAAAACCTATGGTTACTAAAGCATTGCAAGCTTATTTTATCCAAGTTGGAGCATTTCAAGATAAAGCTCATGCTCAAAACCTGAAAAAGCGGCTACTAAAAAAACATTGGCCTGTAATCATTCAAAAAAAGAAGCGTTTCTACGCTGTGCAAATTGGTCCTTATAAACAAAAAGGAAAGGCCAATAGCATAAAAAAACAAATCTCCCATAAAGAAAAAATAAACGGGTTCATCACCCATCATGCCTACCCATAAAAAGCTATCNNNAAGCCATGTACTGATTGCCTTGGGCGGTAATCAAGRTGAYGTTCGCAGATGTTTTGAATCTGCTCGAAAAAACATTGCCGAGCAYCCTGATTGYAATCTATTGCACTCCTCCATGTTGTACCARACACCGCCACTTGGCCCTGCAAATCAAGCCGACTACCTCAATGCAGTTATCGCGATCAACACTTCTCTAAAGCCTTTGGATTTATTACACACCTTACAARAYATTGAAAATAYACATGGTCGCATTCGCCAAGAACATTGGGGTTCGCGMACCTTRGATTTGGAYATKCTTGCTTACGATAACCTGATTTYAGAARGSCATAYACTCACCCTTCCACATAGYCAGCTGCATCTAAGACAGTTTGTACTTMGACCKCTRTGYGACATTKCTCCSCARTGGTTACATCCATCTATAAAAGGCAATGCCAGTGAACTTTTACAATCCTTACTTGATTCGGGCGAAAAACCACTAGAGAGTGGTTCACTATGGTAATTCAAAAGCCCCTAGACCARTGCCATATCGCTATTGAAGGTGCAATTGGCGTTGGTAAAACAACACTCACGCATAAACTTGCGGAACGCTTTAATGCCARCACYTTGCTYGAAGATGTTGATGATAATCCATTTATTGAGTTCTTTTATCAAGATCCCAGTCGCCATGCCATGTCTGTRCAATTATCTTTTTTATTCTCTCGTTTAAAACAGTGGCAAAGCCTGCAACAACCCAATCTTTTCACCCGTGGTCTTATTAGCGACTACATTTTTGCCAAGGATCGTTTGTTCGCCAATATTAATTTATCGGATGAAGAGCTCACATTATACGAGCAAGTTGCCAGCCTCGCCTGCACGGATATTGCCAAACCAGACTTGGTCATTTACCTGCAATCCGAYSCCAATGTCGTRATGCAACGTATTCGACAGCGCAACGTGCGTATGGAACACGGACTATCAGAAGATTACCTTCGYAAAGTSATCGARGCTTATGARCAATTCTTTTTTCGTTATCARGACACACCATTATTGGTTGTRCAAACCGATCATCTGAATTTTTCTGCCYGTGATGAGGATGTTGATGCATTGCTTATCCGCATTCAAAACATGCGTTCCAACACCGAGTTCTGGGCTGAGTGTATCGATGCCTAAGTGTTCACACACAACTACCGTAATACTTTGATGGGGAGTGTTTTTCTCATGCGATGTATGTAATATAGCGCCATCAGTCAGGAGGTATCTATGCCTATCGTATGGAAAGAGGAATACAACACAGGTGAACCTGAAGTTGATAAACAACATAAAGTTATATTCAAATACCTCGAAGATCTAGAATCTCATATGCAAGCAGGCGACATCAATGACCGTTATATCAAGATGTTACTTGATAATTTAGGTATTTTTACACGTAGTCACTTTTGCTATGAAGAAATCTGTATGCGCCGCGTAAAATGTCCTGTCGCCTCTGAAAACAAAGAATTTCATGCCAAATTGCTTGCCGCTTATACACGCTATTGTGAACGCTTTGAAGTTGAGGGCGCGAGCGATGACCTTATACAAAAACTACACGACTTTTTAGAAAGCTGGCTGGTTAATCATATTTTAAAAATTGATACGCAATTACGCTCTTGCGTATAAACCAGCCTTACCTAATATCCATTAATATTACGCATTATCTGACTGATATACCTTCCAGATTCCCCAAGCGTTGATACTAATCCATGACACCTCAAGGAAAATAAATCCTATATTTTGATAAATAAGTGCAACAAAGAACAGTGCCACCCCGCCCAACAGGCTAAGTGAAAAATATAGCAGTTTTTTATCTGGTTTTGACACCGTTAAGTAATAAGCAATCAGGATGACCACCGAACCCAATAAACTTAGTATCTGCTCAGGTGATGTTAAATTCCACGAATTATCCATGCAACAAGCCTATCAGTTTTGGCATTTGTTCCAATGCCGCCTGACGACCCCGCTCAATTTCTTGTTCTGGATTGGAAAAATCATGCCACTGCGTAAAGCCCACCAACGGCTCTATCAATACATCCGCAAACTCTTTTTTATACTGGCGCAAATACAATGCTTTGACGCGTGTTGACCAATCCAACATACCAATCACATTCGTGGGTTCATCATCTTCACTTGGTCGCGCACCCACATTGACTGCCACAACAAATTGCTCAGGTTTGGCAATCATCTGTGCTTCTTTGGCGGGCAATTCACTTGCCAACCCACCATCAACATAACGCTCTCCATTCATTTTTAAAGGATTAAAAATACCAGGGATTGCCATGCTTGCTGCAATAGAACACGCCAAGTTACCCTTTGAAAATATATGACATTCACCACATGGAAATGTTACAGCCGTAAGGTGCAAAGGTATTTTTACATCTGAAAAATCACGTCCTTCACACAGAGTTTTTGCCATTTCAACTAAATAATTCACATCCGCAACTGCAATGCCCGTCGCAGCACGCGTAAACCATACCGACTGCCTTGCGGCAGCGCTCAAACGCGCCAACCAACTATTATCCTTCTCTGAAGCATCGCCCAAATCGGGTAGTTTTAACTGACCAAAATCATCCGAATCCAAAAAACTTAAAACACGTTCCTGTAATTTATTTGCGTCAGGTTCAAGTGCATACATACTACCAAATAGCGCACCTATACTGGTTCCCACAATTGCATCGGGTTTTAAACCATGCTCTTCTAAAACTTGCAACACACCCAAATGCGCYAAACCTCTTCCGCCACCACCGCCCAAAGCTAGCACAAAACCATGCGACTCTTTGACAGGTAACCATCGTTTCCACCAAGTCATACTTCCTCCGGCAAACAGGCTTCCTCTTTCAGCTTAGCACAAAGAAYGCCTACTTCTTCAGTCGTCAAACATGAYGCATGCTTACCCTCRATAAAAAAYACATCYACCACACGTTCACCAAAGGATGTAATCGCRGCTCCTCTTAATGAAAATCCAGAYTCATCAATAAGCCATGCCAAACGYGCCAATAATGCRGGCTGTTCAGAAGCTGCRACCTCAATCGCAGTTTGRTGYGTCGAKGCCAATGSYARCTCACGAACACGCACWGGAACCTGCCGCATAAGCAARTTTATTTTAGCTKRCGATATAGCKGGTATTTCATGTTTTTCACAGCCYTCTTGCAAYACACGCTCAAGGCGTTGTTTTAATCGCGATAAATCAGAATCAATACTTAACGCCTCACCATCCATATTCTGCACATGAAAAACATCTAGAATGCGACCATCTTTCAAATCAAATGCCTGTGCCGCCAAGACATTAATATGCCCTGCAGCCATGGCTGTTGTTAATGCTGCAAACAAACATGGTTGCTCATTTGCCACCACCATCACAACCGTTTCACAACCAGCCTTATCAACATGCAAAGCCACACCATCATCTACACCCAAACCCACCAACATCTGCCCCAATGGGTAGAGTTGGCGAGGCGGAAAATGCATCACGCAGCGCCAAGGAAGATTTTCAAACACCTCTTCCAGAGCAGTCTGTTCTGAAGCACCTGCACGAGCCAAGCAGCTTTCAATGCGTGTTTTCATACGCTCTGATAAACGCTCTTGTAAGACTTCTTGTTTTTCACCACCACGCATCAAAGAGCTAGCTGTTGCATGATATAACTCGCTTAACAAACTGCCTTTCCAATCGTTCCAAACATTCGGGCCTACCGCCGCAATATCCGCTACGGTYAGTAAAAAYAGATAATTYAAACGCTCAATATCYACMACYTTYTCRGCAAAYKTCGCAATSACATCRGCATCAGATAAATCAAAGCGTTGCGATGTTACAGCCATRCTCAAGTGTTTGCGCACCARCCAAGAAASCAATTCSGTTGCATCTCGATTTAAACCTATTTTTTGRCAAAAWKCATGSGCRAGAACTTCWCCATTTTCCGAATGRTCACCAGGCATWCCCTTGGCAATATCRTGAAAAATCAATGCCAAATAMAGYAGYTCTGGGCGRCTTATTTGATGCCAAATCTGATGTGCCAATGGYAARCGYRTRTCGTGCTCACCATGAAARAARTTTCGCGCYTCACCCACYGCMCGCARSGTATGTTCATCCACMGTATAAGCRTGATAACGGTTAAACTGCCCCARACCGACAACATCTCTAAAACGCGGAATAAAACGCCCCAACACCCCAGTATCATTCATCATTTTTAATGCTGATGCTACATTTCGACGATCTCTTAATATTTGCAAAAAAGCAGCATGCGCCTCTGAATTAGCTCGAAAAGCATCATCAATTAACGTCACATCGGCACGAATTTGACGCAATGCGCTACTGGATAAATGGCGGTGTCCTAATTGCGAAACATGAAAAATCCGCAGTAAACGTAAAGGCTCTTGTTGAAACACTTGCTCATTCTGAATGCCCACACGTTGACCTTCAAGTGTAAACCCATCATCAATATTACGTTCAAAAGAAAAATATTGAGGGTGCAACAACTCTTGAAAATGCATGGTTAATAAGCTCGTTACACGCGCAATGCGCCCTGCATGACGAAAGTAGTCCTTCATAAATAACTCAACCGATGGACGATGTTCATCTGCCTCATAACCCATACTATCCGCAAGCATGGCTTGTTGCTCAAAACCCAAGCGATCTGTTGGGCGCTTCATCAGTAAGTGTAATGCGGCCCTACAACGCCATAAGAAATCCTGCGCTGTACACAAGTGTTCGAGTTCTAACTTAGACAAGGCATCCAAGGTTACCAAATCATCACAACAATCCGTGCCATACCATGCTTTTGCCATCCAAAAGACCGATTGCACATCCCGTAATCCGCCCTTACCTTCTTTGATATCTGGTTCCATCAAAAAGGCAGTGTCACCCGTACGTTTATGACGTGTTTCTAGCTCTAAAAGCTTRGCTTCAATAAACAATTTGCGTTTACTCTTAAAAAATCCAGCCAATTTATCTTGCATCACTTCAAAATGCTGACTTTCACCATAAATCAAGCGTGCTTCCAAGGCTGCTGTTGCTGAATTCCAATCTTCTTTTACATGCAGCAAAGTCTCCTTAACAGAGCGTACTGCATGTCCAATTTTCGCGCCCAAGTCCCATAAAGCATATAAAAATGCCTCTAATTCTTGTCCACATAATTCATCCATTTCATCATCAACAAGAAACCAAATGTCCCAATCCGACTGTGGCGCTAGCTCACCACGCCCATAACCTCCCACAGCAACCAAATCAACAAATTTTAAAGCATGTGGTGCTTTTTCTTGCCATAATTCCACCAATAACTCATCCACGCGCACACACATATCATGCATGATCACTTCACCTGACACACCTGCATTTAACTGCTCACCCACCGTGTCGTACAATGCTTGCAATGGAGATTCTTTCTTTTGATTTGCCACTTATGCCTCCAAATCCTTCTTCAACTCATCCAATAGCTTCAATGCATCCATCGGACGCAATTGATCAATATTCACAGCTTGTAGCGAAGCTTCCAAGACTCGCAAGCGATTCATCTCTGCTTCCTGACGACGGCGTTCCGCCTCAGCAAACAAACCCAGTTGCGCTTTATCTTTGCCATCACTCAATGCTGCTGCATGCTCCAAACGATGCAAATGTTCGCGTGCCCTTTTCACCACCACAGGTGGCAAACCAGCCAATTGTGCCACCGCCACGCCATAGGATTGATCGGCAGCATCTTCCACCACCTTATGCATGAAAATCACCTGCCCATTCCACTCACGCACAGTCACCGAGGCATTAAATGCTTGCTCATATTCCTCAGGCAAATCGGTTAATTCATGGTAATGCGTGGCAAATAGGCTTAACACACCACTGGCAGCAATCAGTTGCTCAGCCACTGCCCAAGCAATCGCCAAACCATCCCATGTGCTTGTTCCACGYCCKATYTCATCRACAATSACCAAGGAWCKYGGYTCAAGTTGATTTAAAATCGTYGCWGTTTCCATCATCTCGACCATAAATGTCGAGCGACCACTGGCGAGCTCATCTCCTGCACCAATGCGCGTAAACAAACGGGTAGTTAAAGGAATACGTGCTTCATCGGCAGGCACAAAACATCCCGTATGCGATAACCAAACAATCCATGCCACTTGCCGCATATAGGTTGATTTGCCGCCCATATTTGGTCCTGTTAAGAGCATAAAGCGGCGTTTTTTCGTATGCATATGGGTATCATTGGCAACAAAGTTTTCATCACGCAGACATTGCTCAACTACAGGGTGGCGACCACCTTCAATGTGCAATTGCTGACCCGCATGAACATCAGGGCGAATATAACGGTATTCAAAAGCAACCTGTGCAAAACAAACCAACACATCCAAACATGCCACAGCTGCGGCTGCCGCCTGAATAGCAGCGGCATCTGCACCAATCGCCTGACGTAATGTTTCAACAATTTCGGCTTCCCGCGTCAAGGCGGCATCTTTTGCACCCAATATTTCTGATTCAAAGCTGTGCAACTCATCGGTGATAAAGCGCTCCGCATTCACCAACGTCTGCTTGCGCACATAATCAACGGGCGCACTGGCAGCTTGCGCCTTGGATATTTCAATAAAATAACCAAAAACTTTATTATATTTTACACGTAAATTTTGCAACCCCGTACGCTCACGCTCTTTTGCCTCATAAGCCTTCAACCAATCCCCTGCATCTTTTGCCAAACCACGCAAACGATCCAATTCCGCATCAAAACCTTGCTGAATCACAGCACCAGCATGAAAGACTGCGGGTGGAGTCTCCTCAATACTTACATCCAGTGTCGCTGCCAATTCATGCAAGCCCTGCAGTGCGGGTTTAACATCTGAAAACATCCCTTCCCGATCATCTATTGCTTGCAATAAGCTTGGCAAAGCCAACATTGAATCTGCCAAACCACGAAAATCACGCGGTGCAGCACGGTTTAAGACCACACGTGTGAGCATACGCTCCATATCCCGAATATGTGCCAGACCATTACGCAAATCTTGCCGTGTATCCACATCATCCAAGAGGCTCTGCACCGCATCCTGACGCTTGGAAATCAATGCCACATCAAGCAAGGGATAATCAATCCATTCGCGCAACAAGCGTGCGCCCATCGGCGTACATGTCTTATCCAACACATGCATCACACCTGCTTTCACATCACCATTTAACGAAGCATAGACTTCCAAGTTACGCCGTGAACGTGCGTCAATTTGCATACCCACTGCTTGTTCTCTGAATACGGGCAGTTGCAAATGGGATAATTCACATTTCTGGGTTTGCTCCAAATACACCAACACCGCACCCACTGCCGCTGCAACCAAGCCATGCCCTGTGAAATTCAATGCGTCCCAATCACCTACACCAAAGCGTTGTTGTAGTTGCTCTTGCATCACTTCACTGGAAAAGCTCCAATCACCTGGTCGATAAATCTGGTAATCAGTTAAACTATCATCCTTGCTATGCAATAAAACTTCCGCTGGGTGTAGCACCGCCAAATTTTCATCCAAACAAGCATCACCATGCCCTTCCAATAGTTTCCAAATTCCTGAAGCCAAGTCTACTGATGCAATAGCCCAATGCTCGGCTTTACGACACACTGCCAACAAAGGCGCAGCTTGCTCTTGCGGTAATAATTCTGATTCGGTGATTGTGCCAGGGGTTACGACACGTACAACTTCACGGCGCACAGGACCTTTTTTCCCACTCGGAGCTTCCATCTGGTCACAAATAGCCACGCGTTTGCCTGCGGCTACCAATTTCGCCAAGTAGTTTTCTGCCTGATGCCAAGGCACACCCGCCATAGGAATGTCTGCACCATCAGCTTTACCACGTTTGGTAAGCGCAATGTCCAATATCTTTGATGCATCAACAGCATCCTCAAAGAACATCTCATAAAAATCGCCCATACGATAAAAAAGCAGACAATCAGCATAGTCAGCTTTAATGGTTAAAAACTGCTGCATCATAGGTGTATGCTTGGATAAATCGGATAGAGGTTTGGACATGGGCAAAGATTAACAGGTCAGTTAAAATGTTTCATCGAATGAAACATTAAGCCGACCTAGGAGCATGCTGGGGGAGGGGGAAGGGGGCATGCTCACTAGGTCAACAAACTGTAGGGGAACTACCCCTTATAAACTTTATATCGCGGAATATACCATCTACTTTAGCACAATTATTCCATAACGATAACAAACCATCATATAAGCTATATGTCACAAGCATCTGCTTGTGAAAATAATCACCTACCAGCATGTAATTTTGCGTATTTTTTTACAGGTGCAAAATCCATTCTATGAATCGGGCATGGCCCGTGTTCACGCAAAGCCTCCATATGCACTTTGGTACCATAACCTTTGTGTTTGGCAAATTGATATGCAGGGTATTGATAATCCAAATAGCGCATCAACCTATCCCGCACGACCTTGGCAACAATCGAGGCTGCGGCAATTTCCTGCACCAAATCATCACCACCAATCACTGCTGACACTGGATACGCCATATCAGGCACACGGTTACCATCCACCACTACTTCACTTGGTTGAACAGGTAATGCTTCCACACAGCGGCGCATTGCTAACATCGTCGCATGCAAAATATTCAAGCGTTCAATATCCTCAGTCGTGCCCTGTGCCACCGCATAAGCCACCGCATGTTTACGAATATGATGGTATTGTTTGATACGTTTTTTCTCTGATACGCGTTTGGAATCACGGTACTTTCCCAACATCGGATCATCAGGCGACAAAATCACCGCCGCCGTCACCACAGGCCCAGCCAAAGGTCCGCGCCCTACTTCATCTACGCCTGCTAACAAAACGTTAACTATTCTTTTGCTCACTCTTTTCTATCCAATCCAAGTATTCCTTATATACACTTGGGTCAATGCACCACATGAAAGTCTGCACATCAATCATATCTCTAGGGTTCATTTCAACTAATCGCTCTTTTAGATACTTTGCAAAGTTTTGCACAGAATCATATGTCTGCCAGTTTAGTTCCGATTGATAGTTGAGTTCAAATCCCAAAATACTTGCCGCATTTTGCGTCACTTGTGGTTTAACAAACATATATTGCTCTGGATAACGGATAAATTGAAAGTAACTAACTATTGGCCACTTTGCTGCACCTAATTTCCCAAGACAACTTGCAAACCCATTAAAGCGACTTTTCATCTCATCATCACTATATAACAATGCGTACAATTTCTCTGAAAAGAATTGCTGATTATTTTCCAATTTAAGTCCATCTTTCAACGCCATTTTTTCATTTGGGAAAATGAGGTTCAATTTGTTAACTACTCTCATAGCTCTGTTACATATTTCTTGAAACTCTTTTTTGTCCAACAGCTTTGCAAAGTCGTCCTTATCCAAAAGTTCGGTCAATAACAAACACCCTTGGAGTTTGTATTCACGCTCCCATTTATCAAAATAACTATCCTGAAACCCTTCTGGAAAGAGCTTTCTAAAAGTCTCCGTTGTATCTTTGAAAGATGCAAAACATTTAACCTTAACGCTCTTTTCAACGACCAAATTATCTAAAAAAAGACTTCTTGCCTCATCCCCCTCAACCTGAACCAAACTTACATGGCTCAACATCAGTAGCTTTTCCCCTCCATCAATAAAAAACACTCTCACTCGTCCACCAGCACTATCTGACAAAACTTGCCCAAGCCCCCAGTCAGGACGTGTGGAGTTCTTTACCCGCATACCTTTAGAGTAATCACTCATATGTTTCTCCATAATCAAGCATTTACAACTCCCTTCTACTTCAGAACATCTTCGAGTGGTTTACACATTACCCTGATATTTTTGTATAAGTTGTGTTAAACCTTTGATAAAAATATCCGCTTTTGGCACCCAAATTTCAGCATCAAGTTTTGGATACTTTTTCTCCCAACCATCCTGCAACTCCAACCCAAACATTGTCACAACAAACTCTTTCAAATCATCTCTAAATAAGGCACTGCTATCTGTTTCATCCAACCATCCAAAATTCAGCTCAATCTGATCAGTTGTCTTAACAGATATTATGCCACCACACTTACAAATATTTGCAATAAGGGGGTTAAATGACCCAATTATTTTTCCTGTTCCCCACCTAGTTTTATCAGAGAATGATATGCACGCCTCATATAGATGTTGTAATGCGCTGATACTTGCCTGATCGAGTTTCGCTCGTGCATCAGCAAAGAAAGATTCCTGATCCCATTTCCTTCTCGATCCGCTTGTCACAGTCACAGTACGCTTTACTTGTCGCGCTTCCTCTGTGTAACCAAACAGCGTGGGCACTACAATTCTAGTGCCCTCATGCAAATACTGACGAGCCTCGACAATCAACACCTCAGAGCGTTCCATTTGTTTGTTAAGAAAATCCACAACGCTTCTAAGTTCCATAGAAGATTCTTCAAGGAAAAACACTAACCTAACCTGACCCTCACGGAGGTTATCCTCGATCCGTTGGAAAAAATCATCTACACCTAAATCATCATCTGGTCTTATACTCTGAATTGCCTCTTCAAGTGATAAACCTTTCGCAGATGCATTCTTTTCAGCCAAATCACGCATGACAGATTGCGTCCAGTAGTAATGTCCATTCGCAGCATAATCAAACATCTGTCCAATCACTTCTCTACGAGACCTTGAATCATCATAACGTTTACATTCAATAAAAGTAGGCATTCCACTTTGATCAACAAAGAAAAAATCAATACTCCAACGGTCACTTCCCGATGAAGGGTCTGGAACTGGCATTTCCCTTTCAATCATCAACCACCGACGGGGATCATTAGGATTTATTTGCTCTCCTGGTAATAGGTTTGGGTTATTTTCCAAAATAAGTTGCAATTCTTGGTCTTCATTCTTACATCGAATACGTTGCATGGAAGTTGTTATACCACCCTCCCGAACTACATATACTTTTGCCATTAGACTATCCTCCCCCGCCACTCCCACCTACAACAACAAAGCTCCCTGAACAAGTGGGTGATACACACACTACTAACGGCGACCGTCTTCAATCATTTTCTTCACAGAAAACCCATTCAAAGTTTTTCCGATACGAAATCCTTTAAGCTTCCTAATGATAACTTCCAGCGTTCCTTTAGCTTTTAAACTCATCTAAAAACCTCTTTACTTACCTTGAAACAACTCCTTAATACCACCAATCGCACCCAACGTTGCTGTGGCATCAATTGGCATAAAGACTGTTTTGTCACCTTCGCCTGCTTTACCAATGGTATTCAAAGTATCCAAATAACGAATAGCAATCAGGTATTGGCTAAAGCCTTGCTCGCCCAACGCTTCTTTAAGTTTATCCAAGGCTGCTTTTTCACCATCGGCCTCAAGAATACGTGCTGTGCGATTACCTTCTGCTACCAAAATTGCAGCCTGTTTTTCACCCTCAGCTTTTAAAATATCTGATTGGCGCGAACCTTCTGCTTCCAAAATTGCAGCACGTTTGTCACGCTCTGCACGCATTTGTTTTTCCATCGCAGCTTGCACTGCTTCTGGCACAAGCAAATCCTGCACTTCCACACGTTTTACTTTGGCACCCCAATCATCGGCAGCCTCATCCAGACTAATTTGCAAGCGTGCATTAATATCTTCACGCGAGGATAACGTTTTATCCAACTCCATCTCACCGACCAAACTACGCAATGTTGTTTGCCCAAGTTTTTCAATGGCATTGGGAAGGTTAGAAATACGATACACCGCATCATGCGGGTTGGTAATTTCAATATACAGCAACGCATTGATTTGAATGCTTACATTATCGCGTGTAATCACCGTTTGTGATGGAAAATCAAGCACCGTTTCACGAATATCAATGCGCGCCATACTTTGCAGGCGTGAATACGATGAATCACCACTATCACCAAGCAAGCGACCCAATGCGCCAGCCCCCGCAGGGCTTTTCCAAATAAATTCACGCGGTTGATCCAAGAATGGCACAATAAAATTAATGCCTGGCATTAACGTTCTATTATAATTTCCCAAACGCTCAATTACCATGCGCTCTGAATTACGAATCACCACAATCCCTTTATACACAAGCACAATCACCAATACTGCCACACCTATCATCACCATATCCATCGCTTCATACCTCACTTTTTATTTACCTCTAATTTTTCAATAAACAACGTACTACCATCGACATGTTTAATACGCGCAGTTTCATCAACCTCGAAAACTTCAGCTGATTCGGCTGCCCATGACACGCTTTTATAGATCACCCGACCACGCGGCGACACACGCTCAAGCACTGTCACCAGCTTACCTTCCATATACGAAATATCATCAGGAATTTCTTTTGTTGCTGGCGAGCGAAGTGAGCGCATTAACACGGAAACAATGACTGTTGCAAATATAAACACAAACCATTGTACGGTTAATGAAATATCTACCAGCGATGCAATCAAACCAGTGATTGCTGCGCCACCGGCAACAGCTAACAAATAATAAGAGCCCAACAATAACAATTCGACCACCGCAATCACACTCGCAGCAATCAACCAAATATGCCAAACTTCCAAACCCAGTGACTCAAACATGCGACCTCCTAGGTCTATAGGGCATCTCGAAAAACCTCGCACGAGTCAAACGCCGCTATTTTTCGTTCATGACAAGGCGTGATGAAACGAGTAATAGCAASGCTATTGCTCTTTTTATCCAAMGCGGGCAGGGGCAAAAAGAGCAAGTTTGACGAAATAGTAAGGTTTTTCGAGGTGCCCTATATATCACTATAGTTCTTTCTTATTAGGGCTAATAATTTTACATTGAACTCGGATTAAAAGCGTTTATAATGGCTTTTTATGATAAGTTAAATGTTAAAATATCGCATAAAATGATAATTTATGTAATTTTAGAATAAATTTAAAATTATCTATGTGAATATGTTATTTATAGAAAGTAAATTGATGCCAAAGGTAATACAATCATGGGAAGCAGCCCTGATATAAGCCAGCGATAGGTAGTCTTGGGAGAAAAGCTCAAAGCGATACCAAGTTTTACCATCGAATTGGCAGCACAGGCAAGTAGAATGCCTTGTGCCGCTAAATGGGAGGAAGCATGCTGCTGATTGAGTTCGGCGAGTGATAGGGTAATGGCATCAACATCGCTAAGCCCTGAAAACCCTGCGACGGCAAGCAGGCCTTGTTGCCCGAAATGAGCAAGTGCTATATGACTGAATAATACGACCAGCGCATAAAATAGACCAAATGCTAGAGCGATGCGTAGGGACAAAGGGTTCTTTTTGGGGTGGTAGAGTTGTTGAGAGCCCTTTTGATGTTGGCGAGATTGGTGCCATAAACATGCACTGACAGCCATAGCGAACAAAACGATGACTGTGATACTAGGGGTTAAAGCCCAAGTGAGTTCAGGGCTAAAGATGAGGGTTAAAAGTAACACGCGTGGAAACATGGTGGTGCAGGCTAGTAGGGTTGCCAATGTCGCCGAGCTTTGTAGTTCGGGGCTTTTTTGGCTGAGGCGAGACATTGCCAAGGTGGTTGCGGTACTCGATGCAAGACCGCCCAATAAGCCTGTTAGTATTAATCCCGAACGCTGACCCAATATTTTTATTGCGGCATAAGCAGCAAAGCCCAAACCTGAAATAAGCACCACCATCAACCAGATACGGTAGGGGTTTAGTGAATCATAAGGACCGAATGCTTGATTGGGTAGAACGGGTAGAATAATGACGGTAAGTACAAGGAATAATAAAGCCTGCCGGATATCAACCTTGGATAGAGAATGTGAGAAATGGTGTAGCCACTTTTTAAAATGCAGTAATGCAACCATGGTAATCGCAATCATACTGGCAGGAAGTCCCATGCCGTAACCCGTTAACGTGCCGAGAATACAGGTGACTACGAGTGCTGCTTCTGATGTAAAACCTTTATCACTATCGTTGGTGCGTTGGTAAGAAAAAACAGCCATCAGTGCGACAAACGTAATAGCTAAGGCAGGCATCCATAAGTGTAGGGGTTCGGGCAACCAAGTCATGAGATTGCCCAATAATGCGACCATGGCAAAGGTGCGAATGCCAGCGGCTTCGATATGTTTGCTTTGACCGTTGACTTTGCGTTGACCATATTCGCGCTCTAGCCCAACAAGCAAACCAATGCTCAGTGCGGTAATCGCCTGCATGATTAAATTCCAGTGGCTTTCCATAACCTTGATTATAGTCGTTTTTAACCTGCTTGGATTCAAGATGTATTTATCTTCACTACTGCCCGGCGAAACTTCTATATTTACCCTCCTAAAGCTTATGGCGTAAGACTTTTATTACAGCTATCCGCTTGTGGGATAGTAAATAATACCTATGCCTGAACGTCATTCCCGCGCAGGCGGGAATCCAGTGTTTGAAAGGCATTCTGGATACCCGATCAAGTCGGGTATGACGATATACGACTTTCGTCGGGCAGTAATGGCATAAAATGATAATTTATGTAATTCTAGTATAAATTTCAATTTATCTGTCTGTATATGTTGTTTATATCATGGAAACGCTGCCAAGGGAGATGCGTTATAAGAAGTCGCACAGGTGCTTTTAAGGGTTATATGTTACTTGTTATGCAGTTATGCTGCGCGGTATGGTAAGGGGCGAATGATGACAGAAGCATCTCAACATAAACATCCAGCTAAGACACATGATAAAGTAGGGGTGTTATTAACCAATTTGGGTACGCCTGATGAAGCAACACCTGCGGCTGTGAAACGTTATTTAAAAGAATTCCTTTGGGATCCGCGTGTGGTGGAGCAGCCACGCTGGTTGTGGTGGTTGGTATTAAACGGTGTTATTTTAAATATTCGCCCTAAGAAATCAGCCGCAGCGTATCAAAAAGTGTGGACGAAAGGTGGTTCGCCTTTGATGGCAATCAGCCGTGCGCAAGAAAAGGCGATTGCATCGAAGTTGGCTGAGAAATATGGTGACGATGTGGTGGTGGAGTTGGCGATGCGTTATGGCAATCCATCAGTGAAATCAGCTTTAGAATCATTAAAAGATAAAGGCTGTGACAAGATTCTGGTGTTGCCATTGTATCCGCAATATTCTGCCACAACGACGGCTTCAACCTTTGATGCGGTAGCGGATGTATTGAAAAAGTGGCGACGTGTACCTGCCTTGCGAATGGTGGATGGGTATCACGATGATGCGGGCTATATTCAGGCTTTGGCAGATAGTGTGCGGGCGCATTGGGATAAAAACGGTAAGGGCGAACGCTTATTGTTATCTTTTCATGGTATTCCGCAGCGTTATTTTAAAGCGGGTGATCCATATCCATGCTTGTGTTGGAAAACAGGGCGTTTATTGCGTGAAGCCCTAGAGCTGGATGAAGCGTATTGCAAGGTGACATTTCAATCACGTTTTGGTCGTGAACCGTGGATTGAACCTTATACCGACATGACATTAAAGGCATGGGGCACAGATGGGGTGGGTGATGTGGATGTTATTTGCCCAGGTTTTTCTGCGGATTGCCTTGAAACATTGGAAGAAATCAGCATGGAAAATGCTGGAATACTCTCAGAGTCAGGTGGTGGAACATTGCGTTATATCCCTGCACTCAATGCGCAGAAGGGACATATTGATTATCTATCAGGGTTGATTGATAGGCAGTTGCAAGGTTGGCTCTAAGTCATCATTATTGATAATATTTATCTGACTGTCTTTTACCAAATCATTCATCCAGCTATCAAGTGCTTGCTGGCGCAAAATTTGTAAAATTTCGTCTTGAGCCTCTTCCAAGGTTTGTTTGTAGGCAGGGCGTTTGCCAAGTAATTCAATAATATGCCAGCCATATTGTGTTTTTACAGGTTTACTAATATCGCCGATATTTTTGAGCGCAAAAGCAACTTTTTCAAAATCGGCAACCATAATACCATGTGGAAACCAATTTAAATCACCACCACGGGATTTATTGCTATCATCGATGGAATACTGGGCTGCCAGTGATGCAAAATCATCTTTGTGTTGTTTAAGTTGCTTGAGAATAGCCAAGGCTTCGCTTTTTTGACGGACAAGAATATGCCGCGCATGAATTTGTTCTGGGATGGTGAAGTCGCTGATATGCAGCTTGTAATATGTTTGAATATCTTTGTCGTTTGGGGTGGTGATCTGAGATAATTCCCAATCACGCAAGGCTTCAATCATAATCGAATCACGGCTGCGATTGATGCGCCTATGCACCAGTGTATCTTGATCCAAGCCTAGGGCGAAGGCTTGTTGGCTAAGTACAGAGCGTCGAATAAGTGTGTTTAATATTTTTTGACGGGCTCTTTTGTTTTGACTTAAATATTGCAAATGGCTGGGCAAATCACGCAATTCTGCATCCACATCCTCTTTGTAAATGGTTTGTGTGCCGACCTGAGCAATGGGTGTTTGTTGTATGTTGTTGACCATATGTACATCTTGCGCCTCTTGGCAGGATGTTAACAAAAGGCAGCAGAGCGATAGATAAGTGATTTTGGCTTTCATGGCGGTTAGCTTAGCGAGCATTGTATTTAGTACAATAAAAGGGAGCCTCGAAAAACCTCGCATGAGTTAAACGCCGTTATTTTTCGGCTGTAGCAAGGCGTGATGAAATGGGGAATAGCCTTAGCTATTTCGCTTTTCATTCAACGAAGTTACAGGTGAAAAAGGCAAGTTTAACGAAATAGCTAGGTTTTTCGAGGCTCCCCAAAGGAAGGAGGGGATATGTCACCCGTTGTGATGGCCATTCTGGTTTTGTGTTTATATTTGTTGTTTTATCGCTTTTATGCCAAGGGTATATTGGCAACGAAAGTTTTTGAATTGGATGAAAATGCCCAGACCCCCGCGCATGCTATGCGTGATGGTGTGGATTACGTGCCGTCGAATAAATATATCCTATTTGGACACCATTATGCTTCGATTGCAGGCTTGGCACCCATGCTTGGCCCTGCGATTGCGGTGATTTGGGGTTGGGTTCCCGCTTTATGTTGGGTGGTATTTGGCACATTATTGATTGGTGCGGTGCATGATTTTACTGCGCTTGTATTATCATCGAGATTTAAAGGTCAAAGTGTGGGTACGATTGCCCGTGATGTTATTTCACCGCGTACTCGCTTGCTCTTTTTGTTGGTTATTTTCTTTCTTGTGGCTTTGGCAATGGGCGTGTTTGTATTGGTTATTTCAGGGCTGTTTGCCGCACCTGATTTGGCAAATATTCCTGCCACGGCGCATCCCGAAGCGGTGTTTCCTACCTATAGCTTGATGCTTATCGCCATGGTGATTGGTTTCCTCGTATATAAAAAGAACCTACCTGTATGGCCGTTGATTGCAGTGGGTTTTATCGCCATGTTACTGACGACGGCATGGGGTTTGGAGCATCCGATTACAGGTTTTACCGCCCATGATTGGACATGGTCACTATTGATTTATGCGTTTATAGCCAGTGTGTTGCCTGTTTGGCTACTTTTGCAACCGCGAGACTTTCTTAATTCATTATTACTTTATCTGGCACTTTTTATGATGTTGATTGGCTTTTTTATGCTTGACCCCGAATGGGTTGCGCCAGCCATTAACCTGCATCCAGAAGGCGCACCACCGATGTTGCCTTTCTTATTTATCGTGATTGCTTGCGGTGCGGTGTCAGGCTTTCATGGTTTGGTGGCATCAGGAACCACATCCAAACAACTGGATAAAGAGACCGATGCTCCCTTGATTGGTTATGGAGGCATGATTGGTGAGTCTTTATTGGCATTGCTTGCCGTATTGGCAACAACAGCAGGCGCTTTTGCCACACGTGCTGATTGGGAACAATTTTATGGTTCATGGGATAAAGCGGTTGGTTTGCATCAAAAATTAGGCGTGTTTATTCAGGGTAATGCCAATTTTATTCATCAATTGGGTGTGCCCGTGGATTATGCGGCGGCTTTTATCAGCGTGGTGGTGGTTGGTTTTGCCATGACCTCTGTGGATACAGGCGCACGGCTATTGCGCTTTAACTTGCAAGAGATTGGCAACACTCTGAATATTAAAGCTTTGGATAATCGCTATTTGGCGACATTTTTGGCTGTTTCTGCGATTGGTTTTTTTGCATTTTTTGAAGTGGATGGCAAACCAGCAGGGTTATTCCTTTGGACGCTATTTGGCACAACCAATCAGATTTTAGCAGGCATGACATTACTAACGGTAACCATTTATTTATACCGCAAGAAAAAACCGATTCTCTACACTTTATTACCCATGTTATTGGTTCTTGGCGCGACCATTTCAGGCATGATTATGGGTGTGAGCGAAGCTATAGGCAAAGAGCAGTGGGCTGTAGCCAGTGTCGGTACGGTCATCTTTTTATTGGCTATGTGGGTGTTGATTGAAGGTTTATTGGTTATGAAGAATATTCGCGCTGAGCGTAATACATAACTATTCAGTTCACCGTTTATTTTCCTGCTAGCAGCGTTGAAAAATGCTCACTTACAGAAGTAAGCTGCGCTTTTCTGCCTTGCTATCAGAAAAAACACGGCAATCTGAATAGCTATAAGCTGATTTATAACGATGCTGAATAGTTACCAAATAAGAAGGGTTTTTATATGTTATTGAATTGTACTATTTTTCAAAAAACAGATGTTAGCAAGTGTGTGAAACTTGGCGTAATGCTTCTGTTTTTATTTCCTGCACAAGCATTGGCTATTGTGAATGCCGAAGATACGACACTGCTTATGGATGAAGAAGGCTTGGCAGGAAAAATTGCGTTATCTGCAAATGGTGATCGTGGCAACGTGACAACCAATGGTGTTGAAGGTAGTGCTTTGTTACGTTGGAATCATGGTAAAGATACCGAAATTTTGGCATTGAATTATAAGTATGGTCAAAGTCGTGCGGTACGAAATGCCAATAAAAGTTATATCCACTTACGCCATCGTCATGCTTTGGACGAAGCTTGGGCGCTTGAAGCTTTTGGGCAGGCGCAGCAGGATGAATTTGCCAATTTGCAGTTGCGAACATTGTTGGGTGGTGGTGTGCGATGGTCTCAAAAACGAGATGGATGGCGTTTTCATCTTGGTTTGGGGACATTCTATGAGTATGAGGAATTACGTAAAAGTGTCGTTCATGCCAAGTCATACCTTTGGCGAGCCAGCACATATATGACCGCAGATTATTTATTCAATGAACATACTAAGTTACATGAAACCATTTATGTGCAACCAGCATGGCGGTCACTGGCTGATTTGCGTATATTGAATGATACATCGTTAAAGGTTTCACTCACCGATCATTTGGCTTTGAGCCTTACGCTTGAGGTGAGCTATGACTCGCGCCCACCCGTGGGTACAGTCAAGACCAATGTCAGCTATCAGACAGGAATAGAATATCATTTTTAGATTTTTTCAATCTTAGGCTCGCAGAGTTTGTTTAATTAAAAAAACTTAATATTTGTTGTTGCCCGTGTTAACGTTTGTGTGATGGGTGGCGTGATTGATATTGTCTGAAAGCTTGACAATTTTATAAGATGTATTTTTAATGCGCCTTATGGATTTCCATAGTTTGAGTGATTTCTTTAATTTTTATTTTGTAAGGGAGGTATTATTTAATGAATATATTTAAGAGGGTAACAACACTGGCACTGGTCGTGTTTGCACTGGGTATGTCTATGACAGCTCAAGCAGCAACACGCGAAATGAACATGACGATTGATGAGATGACCATCGCGGTCGCGCCAGATTTGAATTACAAGGTGTTTGCATTTAACCGCCAAGTTCCAGGTCCATTAATTCATGCCAAAGAAGGCGATGATTTAATTATTCATCTAACCAACAATACATCTTTGCCGCATACCATTCATTGGCATGGTTTTCATCAAAAAGGCACGTGGCGCAATGATGGCGTTCCAGGGATTACACAATTACCCATTAAGCCAGGAGAAACATTTACATATAAAATGAAGGCCGATCGCCCAGGCACACTTTGGTATCATTGCCATGTAAATGTAAATGRACATGTCGGTATTCGTGGTATGTGGGGGCCAATTATTATTGATCCTAAAAACCCAACAGCCTTGGAAAAGACGGTGGATCAYGAAGTTATTATGATGCTGTCTACATGGGAATCTAAAAATGCCATGAAGTATGGTACGGGTGCAACACCGTATGATACTGAAGACTATTTTTCAGTGAATGGTCGTTCATTTCCTTATAATCAGCCTATTCGTATGAAAACAGGCGATGTGATGCGTATTCGTTTTGTGGGTGCGGGTGGTGCAATTCATTCCATGCATATTCATGGCCATGATTGGACAATTACCCATAAAGATGGCCTGCCTTTAACCGCCCCATATAAAGGTGAAACTCAGGTGATTGCTCCCGGTGAGCGTTATGATGCAATCTATACAGCGGATCATAAAGAAGGACGCTTTATCTTTCACGACCATGTAGATAAACATGTTACTGCTGGTGGTAAATTCCCTGGTGGACCTTTAACTGTGCAAGAATACGAAGGCACACCAATGGATGATTGGTATGTTTGGAAAAATGTCGATTATGATCCAGACTTTTATTATACCGAATCCATGAAAAAAGGTTATGGTTTGTTTGAACAGCCTAAATTGCGCGGTGTACCCAATCAACGCCAGCGTAGGGGTCAATAATGAAYCCTATGTTACGTATATTGTGTGGAGCTTTTGCTGCAACAGCATTGTTGTGGAGTGTGAATGCTTCTGCAGGTGCGGCTGAAGGCTTTAAGCTGATGGAGAAAAAAGCCTGTATAGCTTGTCACAATATTACAGGTGAAGTGAGTGCGAAAACAGTTGGTTTGTGGCGTAAAGGTCCTGATTTGTATTATGCAGGTGATAAATATAATCAAAATTGGATTGAAACTTGGTTGCAACAGCCAACACGTATTCGCCCATCGGGAGCATTCTTTCTTGATCATACCCAAACGGGTGTGAAGTGGAATACACTGCGTCAGGACTCATTGAAGCCGCATGCGCGATTGAATGCTTTGGATGCTCGGAATGTAGCGATTGCGCTTACAGAACTGCGTGATAAGCCTGAACTTATCAAGGCTGAACACTACAATCCTAATATTACAGTGCCTTCTGCTTTGGGCGACATGATGTTTGATAAAGTGAATGGTTGTTTGGCTTGTCATAGTATTGAACCAAACTATGGTGGTCTTTCAGGCCCTGAACTTTATACAGCAGCAGCTCGTTTGAAACCTGAATATATGTTGAGCTATATTCGTGACCCACAAGCTTGGAACCATAAAACATGGATGCCAACACGTGAGTTATCTGAAGAAGATATGCAAAAAACGGTCAACTACATTATTTCATTGGGTTCTGATAAGAGTAAGAGCATGATGAAAAATGCGGTAGAGCAATCTGCAGCTAAAAACTATCGTGTATACTGCATGCAGTGTCATGGTATTTCTGGTAAAGGCTCAGGTATCAACTCGCGTGATATGGAGGTGCCACCCCGCAACCATTCTGATACAAAATACTTAAAAACACGAACCGATGCTGAGTTGTTTAAAGCAGTCAAAGAAGGCGGATCGTCTATTAGTAAGTCTGCATTGATGCCGCCTTGGGGAAGAACATTAAGTGATGCTGAAATTGATGGCTTGGTAAAACATATTCGTAAGTTGTGTAAGTGTAAATTTGAGAGTTCAAAAAATCAGCAATGATGATTTGAAATGATGGATAATGAAAGCCACTGCAATGTTATGATGTTGCAGTGGCTTTTATGAATAACCAACGTTGGTTATTTGAATAGTGTTATATTCATGGGAATGAAATTAGGAGAAGTGCATGTTAAGTAAACAGTTATTGTTTAGGTTAGCGACGATATTATTTATTGTTACAGTCATTGGTTTGTTGATTTTCAAGGTAAATCAGCTAACTGTTGATGTGGCAAAAACAAGTATTCAATCAATCATGGAACCTGTGTTTCTTATTGATGGCAAATCAGAAAAGTTGAATATTAAGTATGAGATTGCCGACCCTTCTGTAACAGTCACAGATTCAGGCGATGTGGCTTTTAAATCGAGCATTATGCTGGCTTCAGGTCTGGATAAAAAGTGGGGAACGATGGCATTTACAACCAAGGTTACGTTTCAACCAAAGGATAACTCCTTTTACTTGAAAATACCCAAAGATGTCATATTAACATTTTCAGGAAAAAGCTCGAATGAAGCGGGATTTGAACTGTGGAATAAAAATGCTGAATCKYTKGTTSCTATGMTTACCRAGCAAATGAATMGMTTTTTGTTTACAAAAGATATTTTTGTATTAACGGGTTCTGAATTAAGGGTTCAAGCAATATCACTGGCCATTCATGAGGTGAAGAAAACCAATGATGGCTTTACGATTGTTTTGGATGTGGATCAAGGTATATTTGTGATTATCGTTTATTTTGCAATGCTCTTGTCAGCATTTATCTTTGCCTGTGGTTATTTCTTTGTGGGTGGAGCTGTTGGTTTCAAAGACCCAACGAAAATGTTATTTATAGATCCTAAAAAGATTAAGAAAAAAGTGGTGAAATAAGCTTAGAATACGAACTTTCTGTTAAACAATGTAAGTCATGTCCAACGAAGTTGGGCATGGCTTTTTTAATGCGTTCTAAAGAGAGACTTGCAAGCTGAATCCATTGTTTTTTATATGGATATTACAACTTTTATAATTTTCTACCTTATGACACTTATTGCATGTTAGTCTGTTGGCGCTTGTTTTTAGTATTTTTTTGATAAATAGATATGCAAAGGAGATTGGTGATGAAGTTGGCAATGGTAGGTTTGGGTCGCATGGGCGGCAATATGGTGAAACGCTTGATGCAAGGCGAACACGAGGTTGTTGCCTATGATGTGGATAACGCACCAGCTATAGCCTTGGCAACAGAGTTTGAAGGCGTTTCGGCAGCAAGCAGCCTAGAAGATGTGATTGCACAATTGCCTGCACCGCGTGTGGTATGGATTATGGTTCCCCATCAGTTTGTCGATTCAAGCATTGAAAATCTATTAAATGCTGGGCTTGAAACAGGTGATTTGATTATTGATGGCGGCAATTCCAACTACAAAGAAGGTCAGCGTCGTGGTGTTGAACTGGCTGAAAAGGGCATTCTTTTTGCTGATTGTGGAACATCCGGCGGCGTTTGGGGTTTGAAAAATGGTTATTCATTGATGATTGGTGGTGAAAAAACCGCCATTGATTTGATTGCACCAGCTTTAACAACATTAGCGTCAGATAACGGCAATGGCTGGGGGCACATGGGTCCTATCGGTTCAGGGCATTTTGTAAAGATGGTTCATAACGGTATGGAATACGGCATGATGCAAGCCTTTGCTGAAGGCTTTGAGTTGATGAAAGCCAAGGATGAATTTGATTTGGATATGCATCAAATTTCACGTGTTTGGCAACATGGTTCAGTCGTGAGTTCATGGCTTCTTGATTTGACAGGCGATGCGTTGGAACAAGATGGTGATTTATCATCGTTGTCCGATTGGATGGATGATTCAGGTGAAGGTCGCTGGACAGCCAACGAAGCCATTGATTTGGGCATTCCAACACCAGTGATGACTTTGGCATTACAAATGCGTTTCCGTAGCCGTCAAAAAGATGCGTTTGCAGGTAAAATTGTTAATGCACAACGTGCTGGTTTTGGTGGACATGCAATTAAACCAGCCAATAAGCCTAGCAATAAGGCAGAATAAGCATGGCAAATGATAAGTTTGCATCGATGATTGGTTCGCAGCGTCCTGAGCCAACGAACATTGTTATTTTTGGGGCATCGGGTGATTTAACCAAACGAAAACTATTGCCTGCACTGGCACATATGCACCGCTGGAACTTGCTTGGTCATCATTCACGTATTATTGGTTCAGTGCGTGAAAAGTGGACCAAATCACATTGGGAAAATTATGTGCATGATCAATTGCTTCAGTATTTCCCAGAAGCGGTGATGAATCCGCCCTCATGGCGACGTATTGCTGAAAAGCTTGATTTGGTAAATGGTGATTTATCGGATCCAGAGATGTACAAAGCATTAGCAAAAACACTGCATGAATATGAAGGGAAAACCAACGCATTATTTTATTTGGCGATTCCACCATCTTGGTATGAGTGTGTTTGTAAAAACTTAAAAGATGCTGGTTTGGCGGATGAAAAAGATGGTTTCCGACGCATTGTGGTTGAAAAACCCTTTGGTATGGATTTGGCGAGTGCCCAAGATTTGAATGCTAAATTACAGTCGTATTTTGACGAGTCGCAAATTTATCGTATTGATCATTATTTGGGCAAGGAAGCCGTGCAAAACCTGATGGTCTTTCGTTTTGCCAATTCGGTGTTAGAGCCTTTATGGAATCGCAATTATATTGATCATGTACAAATTTCAGTGTCCGAATCATTGGGCATTGGTTATCGCGCAGGTTATTATGAAAATTCAGGTGCATTTCGTGATATGATTCAAAGCCATTTGATGCAGGTGATGGCTTTGGTGGCGATGGAGCCGCCTGTTTCTTTGCATGCCAATGATGTGCGTGATGAGAAGATGAAAGTCTTACGTTCCATGCGAAAAATTGAGCCTGAAGATGTCAAAGATATTGCTGTGCGCGCGCAGTATGCAGAAGGCAAGGTGGGTGATGAAGCAGTGCCCGCTTACCGTGATGAAAAGAATGTCGCAGAAGATTCGTGTACAGAAACATTTGCAGCTGTGAAATTTTATATTGATAACTGGCGTTGGCAAGGTGTTCCTTTTGTCTTGCGAACAGGTAAACGCTTGCCAGATCGTGTGTCTGAAATTTGTATTCGTTTTAAGTCACCACCCCAGCGACTATTTCAGCTTGATGAAGATACGGTGGTCAATAATGAGCTTATTTTTCGTTTGCAGCCTGATGAAGGCATGCAATTGACCATGACAGCCAAACAACCAGGGCTTTCTACAGAGTTGCGCGGTGTGAAACTGGATGCATCGTACGGCATGGTGGGTTCGGGTATGCCAGAGGCCTATGAAACATTATTGCATGATGTGATGTTGGGTGAGGCTGGTTTGTTTTCACGTGCCGATGAAGTGGAAGAGAGTTGGGCAATTGTGGCTCCGATTATGGATGCATGGGAAAAAGAAACCGATATTGCAACATACGAGGCAGGCACACTGGATATTCCAGGTATGGATGCGTTGCTCGATGAATGTGAAGGCAGTTGGCGAGATTTAGAAGTTCATGATGAATAAACATATCAAGCGTTTTGAAACGCCATTGGACGTTGCGCAAGCGGTTGCGGATATTGTAAAACAATCAGCAGATGAGTGTATTGCACAGCGCGGTGTGTTTCATTGGGTGTTGGCGGGTGGTACAACACCCAAACAGTGTTATGAGTTGTTGCGTGATGCTGATATTGATTGGGCAAAGGTGCATGTGTGGTTTGGTGATGAGCGTTGCCTTCCTGTGGGTGATGATGAGCGCAATGATGTGATGGCGGATAAAGCGCTACTGAACCATGTGCCCGTTCTTAAATCTCATATTCACCGTATTGATGCAGAGCTAGGTGCAGAAAAATCTGCCGCTTTGTACGCAGATGAGCTGGCTGATATTGAAGCATTGGACTTGGTGCTTTTGGGTATGGGCGAAGATGGGCATACAGCGAGTTTATTTCCCAATAACCCAGCCTTGCAAGATAATCGTTTGGCTGTGCCTGTGTTTCATTCGCCCAAACCACCATCAGATCGTGTTTCGATGGGGTATGCTGCGCTCAAATCGGCTCACCGCCGTGTTATCATGGTAACGGGTGCAGGCAAACGTGATGCTTTTGATAAAGTCTGCGCTGGTGAAGCATTGCCCGTGAATATTGAAAACAGTGACTGGTATATATCGCTTTAACTCGTAACTTATAGTGCCTTAGTTGTTTTTTNAGGGACTATGTGGTTTTATATGGGAAARAATGAGGGYATGGTGAAATTTCACGGGATGAAAGTAGTCCTTTCCCCCATGAAATTATAATACTTTGCAGTGGTATAAGTTGAATTTCTTGTCGTTTGTCATCACTGGAATTCCTCTAGCCATACTTTGTGCAATCAACATGCGATCAAAAGGATCTTTATGATGAAAAGGCATATCTTTTAATGGTATGGCATCTTTAGCACTAAAGTCGAGCATCTCAAAACCACTTTTTTCCGCGATTTCAACGGGATTGAAATTGACCTGAAGCTTTCCAATTGATGATTTAATCATCAGCTCAACCACACTGATTGAGCTGACATATATGGTATTTGTTGCAGTCTCCAATTCTTCCCGCTGACGCATACTGATTCTATTTAGGTCGGATATAGCCCATAGAAAGATATGTGTGTCTATAATGATTTTCATTGCCCTGCACTATAAAACATATCATTGATGGATTCATCTTCATCCATAAAGTCATCTGGCACAGTAACTTTTCCAGCCAGTAGACCAAGTTTTCGTTTTCCTTCAGGTTTATGGACAACCAGATCAACAAGTGGCAAGTTATTTTTGGCAATGACTATTTTTTCTCCATGGTAAGCCATGTTGACCAGTTTCGAGAGGTTAGCCTTGGCTTCGGAAATATTCACAATCATAACGTACACCTCCTAAATTTAAGCATTATAGTCTACTATACCAAAGTAGACCTCCTTAGTCAATATTTAATATTTTTTTAACGCAATGATTCGGAAAACTCGTGATGAGATGTTTATTGCAAGCTTTTACTGACAATTTCATAAACATCACCTGATAAGTCTTTGGTGCTAGCAATGCGTTGCAGTTGTTTTTGCATCAATGTTTGGCGTATGGGCTCCAGTTGTTTCCAATTCATAAAAGCGCGTACCATACGCGATGCCACTTGTGGGTTAAGCTTATCCAATAGCAAAACCTGCTCGGCAATAAACTCATAACCTTTGCCATCTATAGCGTGAAAAGCACGGGGGTTTCGCATGGCAAAACTGCCAATCAGTGCACGGACTTTGTTGGGGTTTTTGAAGTCAAATTTAGGGTGAGCCATGAGAGATTGCACACGCTTTAAAGTATCACCTTGTGATGAAGAGGCTTGGGCTGCAAACCACTTATCCATCACATTTGTTTCACTGCTCCACTGCTTCTCAAAATCTTGAAGAGCCAAGTTTTGTTGTTCGCAATCACAAGTCATCAAAGCTGTAAGAGCAGCGTATTGATCGGTCATATTATCAGCGTTCTTGAATTGTTGGTAAGCGACATTGATGGCATCATTGTCTTGAAGTGTCATCAGATAAGACAGGCATACATTCTTTAGTTTGCGCTGTTGCATAGCTTCATCTTCTAAGCCTGTGATGTCGGCTAAAGCTTGATATGTAGTGTGCAGACTTGTTTGTAAATCAGTTGCAATCATGGTGCGTAGCTTTTCACGAGCGGCATGAATAGCAGCAGGGTCAACAGGCTTATTTCTGGTCACCTGTGCTTCTGCAATGTCTGCTTCGGAAGGTAAGATAAGTGTTTCAGCCTTTAGTGCAGACCCTAAATCCTTATCGCTTAGT
>NVTQ01000112.1 GCA_002401635.1 Pseudomonadota bacterium | reverse complement strand
TACAATGGATTTGAATGAGCGGATGATCGAGTTGGAAACCAAATCATCGTACCAAGAGCATTTGATACAAGAGTTAAATGAAGTAATTATTTCTCAGCAAAAGCAACTGGATGCTTTAGAGGCACGTATGCAACGCATGTCTGATTATCTTAAAAACAATCAAGGCTCACAGATAGCAAGACCTGATGAGGAGGTTCCACCGCCGCATTATTAAATTCATCACTTGGCATATTTGCCCCATGTTGGGGAAGGTAAAATATGTTTTATGATGCTACCTCAAAGTTTTATTGGGTGCTGATTCTTGACGCGTGAAGCATCATTATTTGGCTGCCACAAACAATTATGGGTGCTTTATCTTTTTGTAAAACGGCATTTTTCACGTGTTTTAAGTGATGTATAAACGCATTTATTATAAGTGAATGCTTTTGTTTATAAAATTAGGCGTTATGATTCCGCCCGACTGGATTGTTGGTTAAGGTCAATAGGCAGTTTGTAATAATAGTTAAGAGGTTTTTTTTATGTCAGTTTCAGGTACAGTTAAATGGTTCAACGATACTAAAGGTTTTGGTTTTATTGAACAAGAAGGCGGCGATGATGTTTTTGTTCATCACAGCGTTATTATGATGGATGGTTTCAAAACTTTGGCTGAAGGCCAACGTGTAAGCATGGACGTTACCCAAGGTTCTAAAGGCCCACAAGCTGAGAACGTAATTCCTGAGTAAGAATTTGTAACAAAGAGACTMTTATATGGCGCATCAAGCGATTGCAGTCATGGTCTCTGGACGCGGCACRAACTTAGCAGCTATTTTGGAGGCTGCTAGTAAGGGAATATGCCCAGTTGATGTTCGCGTTGTTATTTCCAATAAAGYGGATGCACCTGCATTACGTATTGCACGTGATGCAGGTGTTGAAACTGTTCTTTTTATCAACCCAAAAGATTATCAAGATCGCGATGCTTATGATAAAGCATGTGCYGATGTRATTNAAAAATNCGRAYTGCCAGTGGATTGTTTTRGCTGGTTATATGCGCRTTCTTTCKTCTTTTTTYGTWAATCATTTYCYCAATCGTATYATCAATATYCAYCCTTCWTTGYTRCCTGCATTWGCGGGCGCTGATGGTGTGGGTAATGCTTTGGCCTATGGCGTGAAAGTGGCTGGTTGCACGGTTCACTTGGTCAATGAAGAGGTGGATGGCGGTGCAATTCTTGCGCAAGCTGTTGTGCCTGTCTTGGAGGCTGATGACAGAGAGTCTCTGCATCAACGTATTCAAGATGAGGAATATACATTATATCCGCAGACGTTATCTCGTATGATTGATCAAGGCTTCTCCAGCAGTGGGCGACGTATTGTGTGGAATCAGCACTAAATACACATCCACGATAAAACCTTGGCATTATAGCCAAGCCTTTATTTTACCTCCCCAATACCGCTACTGCCGAGGAAAAATATTGAGCCATTAAAAAGGTCTGAATTCCCAAAGAGTATGTTAGATTTGTAGTTGCAGGAACAGTAAAGCGACTCGCAAGATGGCACCTTGACGTAATATTTTCACAATGACTTACAGCCATGCCAAGGTACAATTTTAACAAATTTCTTCGGCGCTATTGCTATAGTGATTCATGCATGAAGTTACCGTTATTGCTATGATTTTCACGCTCGTCATCCCCGAAATTTTTTATTAGGGATCCATGATGAATGCTAGACCCCCGATACAAACACTCGGGGGTGACTGTGAAATAAAAAATTGGTCGCATGAAGGCGTAGCGGTAAATCAATTCCTGAACGACTATAACACTGGGCTTGGTGATTCAGCGCGAAAGATGCCATTCACTGAATTGATCAGCCCTTCCCTAGCCCGTTAGTCGCTGTAAGCATCATGGAACAACGCAGCATCGACGAGTTAATGAATGCAAACAAAGCCTCCAGGAAAAGTGAACGTAAATATAAGCCAGATGAAAAAGGCATGGGGTTATTTTCCTCGAACAGTCATGATGAAATCAATAAAAAACCGCTTTTTCTTCTACATCTTTTGTGACCACAGCATTGGTTCCAATGATTGCACCGTCACCAATGGTAATTCCGGGTAAAACCTTTGCGCCACCACCAATCCAAACATCATTGCCAATCATCACAGGCTTGGCAAAACACACCCCTTGCCGTCTTTCTTCGCTATTTTTGGGATGATTTACCGTATAAACATGCACAGCAGGACCAAACAACACATCGTTGCCGATATGGATGGCTGCCGCATCGAGTAACACACATTGGAAATTGGCATAAAAATTCTCACCTACATGAATATTCATACCATAATCACACTGAAATCCAGGCTCTAAAACGGCACTACCCAACGAGCCGAATAAGCGTTTGATATGTTTCATATTGCCCAAGCTTGGATGGGCTTGGTATTTGGCACATGCCAAGCGGGCTTTTTCKCGYARTTGTCTRAGTTCAAGGTCTAAACCGTTGTACTGCTCACCTGCGAGCATTTTTTCTAGCTCACGCATGCTGTTACATCTTATCCCAAGCGTGCATAAATTCTGCCAAATGTGGTCTGGTCTCTGCTTCGCTGCTCATGTAATTCTGCAAGCCCAATACAGCACGGGCATAGGCTCCTTCATTCAAAGCACCATTGAATAACTGCCAGCGCAAAAAGATTAATAGTGTGGTGCAAACATCGGTTTCACAATAATTGCGAATGCCTTGTATATCTTTGCTTTCAAACATGCCACGCACATCATCACCCGCAGTCTCTAGTTTCCCAGGAAAGCCCAAAGCCGTTGCCACTTCATGCATGGAACAACGCGCCGATGCCCCGAAATCAGACAATACTTCCAATAAGTCCACATGATAGGTTGATGAATAACGCGCATCATAATTATTCCACTTATCACCCTCACTAAACCAACGCGGACAAGACATACCATGCACCATGGCACGATATTTAAGCACGGGCACATCAAAACCGCGCCCATTAAAACTCACCAATCTTGGAGCCCGCGTTTCAATCAGCGTGAAAAAGCCATGCAACAACTCYTCTYCRSYGNNRWCGANMTCAMCACMAMYRSCAMTKWRGYSYWCSAMAWGYTNNCMATMMMMWMTKYACCAGGCTCATAAATCAAATGGATATAACTGATGGCAACAATTTGATGAAAAGGTTGGCGCGGAAAATCATTTTTGCCATTGGTTTTCTCAATAAAATAATCAGCCAATGCATCGCGCGCAGCCATATCATCCAAATCAGCTTGCCCCAACAAACGGCGGCTGGCATCGGCATCGGGAATGGTTTCAATATCGAAAATAATGGTATCTCTACGCATGTTTTGCACCCCTCTGCCACAATCGCTCACCCAACACATAAGCCGACACAAAATAGGTGAGTATGCCGCTGGATACTGCCACAGTTAGCCACAAACCTTGCATTAGCTTCGCATCGTCTGGAAATGCCCATTGTTGTTCAAGCCCATACAGCGCTGCCAACATGGGCAAGCATGCTAGCAAGGCTCGTAACATGCGTTTGATACTCGCAGCATCAAGAATACCACCCTGCCGTTTGCGAATATTCCACCATAACAATGCCACATTGATAAACGATGCCAATGCTGTTGCCAATGCCAGCCCGACATAACCCAAAGGCTTAATCAATAGCAATGCCAATATGATATTGGCAACCACACTGATTGCGGCGAAACGCATAGGCGCTTTGGCATCTTTTTCCGCATAACATGCCATGGATAATACCCGCGCCCAGCAAAATGCTATCAATCCAACACCATACGCTTGCAAGGCATGGGCTGTGGCTTGGGCATCATCCAAGGTGAACTTTCCATGCTCAAATAAGGTGCGAATAATCGGTTCAGCAAGCCATAATATACCCAGCATGGCGGGTAACGTAATCCACGTTAACCATGTTAAGCCTTGGCATAATTCACGTTTTGCATCTTCTGGGCGGTTGTTGGCAAGGTGATCAGAAAGTGCGGGCAATAGCGCCGTTCCCATAGCAATGCCAAACAATGCCAAGGGCAATTGCACAATGCGATCTGCATAATACAAATAAGAAACTGCACCTGTGGGCAATAATGTTGCCAAGATGGTTCCCACAAGAATATTGATTTGCACAGCCGCAACACCAAGCACGGCAGGGCCAAACAATGCCATGGTTTGCGTAATCGCTGGCATACGCGGTCGCCAGCTTGGTTTGGGAATCCAGCCAATGCGTTTTAGGGCAGGAAACTGAATCGCAAGCTGTAATAAACCGCCCAAAACAACCCCAATCGCCAAAGCTTCGGCAGGGTTTTCAAACGATGGTGCAAGTACAATGGCAGCAAAGATTAAGGCAACATTTAGTAGTGCCGGGCTTGCGGCAGCCACGGAAAACTTTCGATAAGCATTGAGTACAGCCCACGACATCGCGGATAAAGAAATCAAAGCTAAATAGGGAAACATCCAACGTGCCAAATGCAAAGCTTGTTGCCAACGGTCAGGCTCATCATGAAAGCCTGGTGCGAATAACAAAAGCAGCCACGGCATAAACACGATACCCAACACAGTAAAAATCAGTAATGCCGCCAGCAACAAACCTGCAAGGGCATTCAAATAGGCGTGAGCATCCTCTTCGCCTTTTTTACGCTCCTCTGCCAAAACAGGCACAAGCGCCACAGTAAGCGTGCCTTCTGCGAACATGCGGCGAAAGAAGTTGGGGAGTTTAAAAGCGATAAAAAAAGCATCGGCTAATGCGCCCGCGCCAAGCAGTCTAGCCAATAAAATATCGCGGACAAAGCCAAGTATACGCGAAAGCATGGTCCAACTGCCCACTTTTGCGGCAGCACGAAGCATGTTATTCCCGCGCTTGATTGACTTATTGCTGCCTGAACTCATAATGCGCAACCCTTTTTTGTCTTAGCTACTGACCATATCATATGGCAAGCGTGCAGAGACAAGCAAGGGATTGCAATCTTCAAGGTTGTGGCTTGGGCCTTTAGAGTCCATTCAGTTATTTGGCAAAGTGCCAAGGGGGTGATGTTATATGCCAGGAGTACGAGTAAATTCCGATGAGCCAATTGAATTGGCGATTAAGCGTTTCCGTAAACAAGTGGAACGTGGTGGCGTAATTTCTGAGTGTCGTCGTCGTGAATGCTATCAAAAGCCTTCTATCGCACGTAAACACAAAGAAGCAGCAGCTCGCAAACGTTTGATGAAACGTCTGCGTCGTGTACGTATGCGTGAGAATCGCGAATACTAAGTTGTAACTGATTAGATCACCGTTTATTTTCCTGTTAGCGGCGTTGAAAAATACTCGCTTACAGTAGTAAGCTGCGTTTTTTCGCCTTGCTATCAGAAAAAACACGGCAATCTGAATAGTTACGTTGATTGAATAAATCAAGTGTTCGATAGATGATGACAATGCCGAGCCTTAGTGCTCGGCATTGTTGTTTATAGCTAAGTCCAAACGAGGAGAGCAATATGTTAATGCAACAGATTACGGATGCCATGAAACAGGCAATGCGCGATAAAAATAAAGAAAAGCTTAGTGTTATTCGCATGTTACGCGCTGCATTAAAAGATAAAGAAATTGAATTGGGCAAAGACTTGGCTGAAGCCGATGTTGTGGCTGTAGCAGGCAAACTTATCAAACAGCGGAAGGATGCTGCAAAACAGTTCGCCGATGCAGATCGTCAAGATTTGGCAGATAAAGAATTATCTGAAATTGAGCATTTGATTGTATATTTACCAGAGCAAATGTCCGAAGCTGAAATTACCGAAGCGGTGCAAAAAGCTGTTGCAGCTAGTGGTGCTGAATCCATGAAAGATATGGGCAAAGTGATGGGTGTTTTGCGTCCTCAAATTGATGGTCGTGCAGATATGGGCATGGCTTCATCGCTGGTGAAAAAAGCATTGCAAGGTTGAGCCCCTTGAATATCAAGGTATTCAGAGCTATATAAACCCTATGGCAAACTTCTCTCCAAGCTTTCTTGATGAAGTCTTATCACGAAGCGATGTGGTAGAGGTTGTGGCTAGGCATGTCGAATTAAAACGAAGTGGCTCTAATTTAATGGGTTTATGCCCGTTTCATCATGAAAAAAGCCCGTCATTCTCTGTTTCTGCTGATAAACAATTATATTATTGCTTTGGCTGCGGAAAAGGCGGTGGTGCATTTCAATTTTTGATGGATCACGATGGTTATTCCTTCCCTGAAGCGGTTGAATATCTAGCAGAGAAAGCTGGCTTGGCACTGCCGCAAGAAAATGACGCTGATCGGCTTAAGAGCCAAAAA
>NVTQ01000111.1 GCA_002401635.1 Pseudomonadota bacterium | reverse complement strand
ATCATAGCAAATGAAATCATGGTGATGCCCAGCAATAGCGGCAACATGCCAGCGAGGCGTTTGAGTGCGTAAGATCTCATGGACGAAAGTTTACGAGACTTCCTCTTCTCCTGCCACAGCTAATACAATTTTACCCTGCATATGCCCTTCTTCAATCAACTGATGCGCTTGTGCAGCATCTTCTAGTGGCAAAGTTTTAGCTACATGAACCTTTAATTGCTCTGCATCTATCAATTGCGCACATTGCTCCAATATCGTTGCGTGATGTGCTGCACCTTCTTTTATCCCTGACAACATCGGCGTGAGCATCAATTCCTGCGATATGCGTACATTGTTTAAGCGCAAAGCTTTCCAGTCCACATCATCAGGCACCTGTAAAATACTTACCAAATCACTGTAATGCGCCATGGCTGGAATCAATTGCGTAAAAGCATCACCACCGACGGTGTCAAAAGCAACATCCACACCTTTGCCATCTGTCCACGCCAATAAGGCTTCGCTAACATCTTCTTTTTTATAATCAATCACCTTATCCGCACCCAACTCGCGTACAAAACTGGCTTTTTCATCATTACTTACCGTTGTTGCAACATCACAACCTGCAATTTTTGCCAGTTGAATCGCTACATGCCCAACACCACCAGCACCTGCATGTACAAACACTTTCTGACCTGATTGTAATCCAGCTCTATCAAACAGGGCTTCCCATGCAGTAATCAATACCAAGGGTGCAGCCGCAGCTTGCAAGTAACCCAAAGATTCTGGTTTTGCCGCTAAAAATTCAGCGGGGACAATGATATATTCCGAATAGTTACCTTGTGATAAACCCGCATGCTGTTGCCCAAGTCCGCCATAACAATAATATACTGGGTCACCCGCAGAGAATTCTGTGACATCAGCACCCACCGCTTCCACCACACCTGCCCCATCACAACCCAACACGCTTGGGTAAGCATCAGGAAAAAACATGCCGTTGGCACGTAATTTTGTATCAATCGGATTCACACCTGCTGCAAACACCTGCACCAATACCTGATTTGGCTCACTTATCCTTGGTTTATCAAGGTTTGTAAGCTCTAAAACCTCTACTCCACCCGCTTCCTGAATGCTCATTACCCGCATGCGAACTCCTTATTAACTGCAAAGCAGCTATACTATCTATCATATCATTAATATTAGGCGAGGTTATATCATGACATCACTACATACAAAAACTTGTATCCCTTGCCAAGGCGGTATGCCTTCCCTACTCGGTTTGGAAGCTGAAAAATTATTAGAAAAAGTGAAAAACTGGCAGTTTTTTGATGAAAATAAGAAAATACAGCGAACATTCACTTTCCCTAATTTTATAGACGCACAAAACTTTGCACAAAAGGTTGGCGATATTGCCGAATCAGAAAACCATCACCCTGATATTTGTTATGGTTGGGGTTATTGCACTGTCACACTTTACACCCATAAAATTGGCGGCTTACATGAAAACGATTTCATTGTTGCCGCCAAAATTAACCAGCTATAAACCCAAATATAGTAACTGTTCAGCTAGATATTTATGTCTTCTTAACGAACTGTGTGAGGATTACAATTAGCTGACTACTCACACGCCCTTCAATATGTTCGGCATTATCAGCCACCAAACGAATGTTACGCACTGGCGTACCACGCTTGGCAGTAAAACCGCCACCTGATACTTTCAAATCTTTAATCAATACCACCGTGTCACCACTTTCAAGCACAACACCATTGCTATCCTTATGCACAACAGCATCCTCTTCCGCAGTTTCAGCACCTGCTTCCGCCCATGCTTTCACATCATCTTCCAAGTACATCATATCAAGCAAATCCTGCGGCCAACCTTCTGCGCGCAAATGGGTCAGCATACGAAATGCCATCACCTTCACAGCGTCCACGTCGCTCCACATGCTATCATTCAAACAACGCCAGTGATTGGCATCAACATGRTCAGGGTTTTCAATCTGATCAGAGCAAGTGGCGCAGATATAAACGCACTGATCCGCCGTGTTATCTGGGCTTGATGGYACTTCATACACTGCYAAATTYTCTGTTGCTGCACACAGTTCACACTTGGATTCACTACGCGTTTGCAATGCTTGCTCTATACTCATAACTATTCTCTCTATATTAAACTTTGCAGACACTTAACATGCCCATAATTTGCGAGCGGATGATTCATCTCGAATGTAATAAAGTCAAATAAAGTATGACTATGTATGCTATAGAGCACCTCGAAAAACCTTGCGCGAGTCAAACGCTGTTGATTTTCGTTCATGGCAAGGCGTGATGAAATGGGGAATAGCTTGGCTATTTCACTTTTTATCCAACGCTGCCAGGGGCAAAAAGAACAAGCTTGGCGAAACAGTTAGGTTTTTCGRGGTGCCCTATAGAACAAGCAAGTGGGGAAATAGTGATAAAACAGTCCATATTTAAAACATCGTTATTCACTATCGTGGCACTGATTGCGTTTGCCGCCAATTCTGTTTTGTGTCGGCTTGCTTTGGATGTTTACCGCATGGATGCTGGTAGTTTCACGACGCTTCGACTTCTATCTGGCGCAATCGTGTTATGGATCATGGTTCGCATACAGCATACAACGCAAAATCATCAACCACGTTTCAATCTTACAAAAAACTGGTTCTCAGCATCCGTGTTGTTTATTTATGCCGCAGCCTTTTCCTTTGCCTATATCACGCTGGATACAGCCACAGGTGCCCTCATCCTCTTTGGCAGCGTGCAAATCACCATGATTGCTTATGCAATATATAAAGGAAGTCGTCCAAATATGGCTGAGTGGGCTGGGTTGGGAATAGCATTTATCGGTTTTACCTATCTTATTTACCCTGATTTAAGTAGCCCTTCAGCCATGGGTTTTCTACTCATGAGCATAGCTGGCATCGCATGGGGATTTTATAGTATTCAAGGCAAGCATAGCAAAAATCCATTGTTCGATACTGCCCAAAACTTTATAAAAACATTGCCATTTATCATCATATTAGCTCTCATAACATTGCCACAAGCACAGTTCAGCCTACAAGGCATACTACTTGCCCTACTATCTGGCGGTATCGCTTCTGGCATGGGCTACGCAGTCTGGTACTTGGCACTAACAGGACTTGCCAATAGCCAAGCCGCCGTTGTACAACTTGCTGTTCCCGTCATCGCTGCCATCGGTGGTGTACTATTTGTATCAGAAGAAATGACACTTCGTTTGATCATATCTACCGTTATGGTCTTGAGCGGCATTCTCATTGTAATTTTAACGCGATATTTTATTCAACAAAAATAATATGTTAGGAGCGTACTATCGTATTTTAAAGATCGCGTTCAAAACTTGGCATGCTAGATGCTTATAGTTCTATAACAGCAACTTGTTGTACTGGTGTTGTGGTTTGCAAGTTTGAGCCGATATGCACTGAACGGGAGTTTAATGTCTGATTGTGTGAATCCCTTCACTGGGATACCTAATATCAGAATGCGACACCCACCTAAGCTTTTAGGGTTCAGTTCTTTGTAGGCCACAACACCAGTCCAGTTGGTTGAAACGATCAATGCCTGCCAATACTCCCCCTCCATTGGCAGGCATTTTTTGTTTATCTTTCATGATCCTCGCACAGGATACCCCACACCTATTTACGATGTCTTACCCGCATAAACTTAAAAATAAGTAGGAATGTCGGCAATAAATGCCAAAGAACGTCAAAAACATCGACTGCTTTATGCAAATCTCCAGCCACCCATAGCTGATATTTTTCAATAAGATGCGGCTCAGGTTGAAAAGGCATCATTGCCATCAATATGGCTGCCGCAATTAAAAAGATATACGAAATATCATCTAGCCATTTCATCATTTAGCCTTCTGACTATGCAACATAAAACCCAATTCAAAGCGCAAACCACTGGGCCGCGGGATAAAAATTGGAGGTTCACCTGGCCATTGCCAACGTTTTTCTGAAAATAAAACCTTCATATCCAACCAGTCACAGTGAAATGGCGGGCCGCCCTGCTCACCTGTTTGCATCATGGAAAAACACAAAATACCATCACGTTTTAACCATGAAAAAAGACATTGTTCATAGTCTTCTCTGCGCTCTACAGGCAAAGCACACAAACATGTTTGTTCATATATCACATCAAAGCCCTGCTTTGGCTGGTAGTCAAATAAATCAGAGCAAACAAGCGTCGCTGATAAGCCAGCTTCTTGTAACCCTTGTTTGACCGCATCAATCGCAGAGGGAGCCAAATCCAATGCTGTCACTTCAAAACCACGCTTGGCTAATGCAATAACTTCATAACCGCGTCCACAACCTGGAATCAATACCCGCTGCCCTGCTTTCAGTTCATTGGTATCAAACCAATGCTGCAGTGCTGGACTAATCATGCCGCGATCCCAACCTGTATCACCTTGTTGGTACAAATCTTCCCAATCAAGCAGCTTATTATTACCCATAACCAAGCTCTGTTAATTCTTTATTTAATTTCGCCAAGCTTTCATCACTAGAGTTAGGCTGCTTGTGCTGGGACAACTTACGCTTTCTAACTTGTTGAATGTCAAATTCTAACTTATCCAACCCCTCAAGCACCAACTGCGATGATTTCTTTAATTCAGGAAGCAATGCTGTTGCTTTTTCTACAGCTTCTTGCTTTAGTGCTCGTTTAGAGCCAAACAACTTGCTTAATAAGGAGCGTTCTTGCTTCCCATAAAGTAATTTAAAAATTTCCATATAAATATGATGCAAATCATGATGCGGTTTTTCTAATGCCACATAAGATGGTAAGGCGCGCAATACTCGACCTTCACCATGATACCATTGACCAAAACCACACTCTGTTGCAAGAAGGGGCACCTGTTCTTTCTCCAAAGGCACCCCTTTAACCAAAGCTTCTGCTCTTGCTACCCATGTTAAATGAGATACCCGAGCCTTTTGCAATCTTTCATTCAACTTACTCATTTTTTAAACTCCTTCGTGGTATAAAAGCGGGCACACTCCGTTGGTATGAGGCATACTCTGAGTGTTCCGCCAGCATTCTTTGCTCTTCAAAATGAGAGCCAATCACAAAATAGACGCATAATACTAAAGAAAACATCAATCCATTCCAAGACTGCTCAGGCATCGCCAATAAAATTAACATCGCGCCCGTATACATAGGATGCCTCACCCAACGGTAAATCCCGCTTATAATAAATGGATCAGTCCCTACTTTCGCTTTGCGAAGCCCTAAAAAGACCAGCCCATCAATCGGTTGAAATGCTGCCAAAGCCACAATAAGACCCACTACTTGCACGCCCACCATCACCACCCAAAGTAAACCATCTGTTTGATAAAGCGGCGCATCTTCCAACTGATGCACAAAGAAAACCCATACACCTGTCGCTAGCAATGCGATTATCGAATAGAGCAATCGATAACGAGGCTCTTGCAAGCCATGAGCATATGCCCATTGTTTACAACCCAGTGATGCAACAAGGCTATGACTTACTGCAAACAATAAGCCTGACAGCCATATCCATATAGCACTTTCTAAAACAATCATCATATAAACACTCACTTATTTATGCATCATAACTATCACATAACAACAAGCTATATGATGCGTATTTATACACATCTGTCATCCCCATATTTGCCCTTTTGTTAACAATGACTAGATTGCAAACCCTTTAAGAATTGGAGGTACAACATGACCCTGCCTACAGGAAAAAAGAAAATTTCCATTGTTTGTTTTTCAGGCGATTTTGATAAAATGGTTGCAGCATTCACCATTGCAACAGGCGCGGCGGCTACCAACCGTGAAGTCACCCTATTTTTCACTTTCTGGGGACTTAATGCATTGAAGAAGAACAAGGGGCGTAGTGCTATAGGTAACAGTTTTCTCGCCAAAACATTTAACTTCCTGATGGGTGGGCTAAATAACCTTCCTCTGTCTCGTCTGAACTTTTTTGGTGCCAGCTCCAAGCTGATGACCATGATGATGAAAAAACATAATGTCGCCACACTGCCAGAGTTGGTGGAAGCTGCGCATGCTTTGGGCATACGTATTGTTGCATGTGAAATGGCGATGCGTATTTTAGAAGTTGAAAAGAAAGATATGATTGAAGAGGTACAAGATGTTGTTGGTGTAGCAACCTTTCTGAATGATTCAGAAGATGCCCACATTATCTTTATTTAGACTCTCCTCAGAAACTAAAATGATTATAAATATTAACAAGAAATGATTATTTGAATAGTGTTTGGTGTAAGTTTCTACACGAATGTGAGCCCAAAAGCTTGCAGAAGATTCCTGTTCTTTCTTGCGTTCCCAAGAAAGTACCAAAGAAGGGAACCCTAGCCATCTGCTTGTTTCCTTCACTTACAGCTATGAAAAGGGCGCGTGT
>NVTQ01000110.1 GCA_002401635.1 Pseudomonadota bacterium | reverse complement strand
GGGTCGGACGTTTTTTTGCAACAGCCTTCTTTTTGACAGGCGTGGTTTTAATAACATCGTCATGTTCGGATGTTGCGCCTTTTTTGCTGAGAATACGGGTGCGTTTATCAGATGCTTTGGGCGGAGTCGGTGGTACTTGAGGTGCCTTGGGCGGGGTCGGGCGTTGTTTGCTCTGCTTTTTACTAAGTGCAGGGGACTTGGCAGAGCGTGTGCTGCGATCTTTTGCATTCGAGCTTCCGCCTTCTGCACTGCGGTTGGCAATCGTTTTGGCATCTTTTGGCGGGGTTTTCTTGGACTCGGTACTTGGGTCAAGGAGGATAACATCGGTAAATTGCGGAGCCTGTTTTTTCACCAAACGAGGTTCATCATGGTTTAACGATATGAATAATGTCAGCACGATATGAGCGGCAATGGATGCCACAAATGCAATGATTAAACGGTTATTTTTAGACTTTGCCTGCAATGCTTATTTGCTCCGAGTATTGAGTTGCGCTGTAATATAGCTCGCCAGAGCGCCATTGAGCCAGCCTGTCGCGCAGGATAGCACAAGCAATGGCGGTAGCAGATAATAAAGTGCAACTTGCTGGATAAAAAGTTGTTCCACAACTATGAATTGGCTGCACATATGGGTCAATGCGGCCAGTAAACTAACGCCAATTAAGCTAATGCGGGGGATAAAACACCATGCTAAAATCATGACTGTAGTTGATGTTAAGGTGGCTGTAAAACTGATAATAAATGTCGGTGTGAATATTGTTCCGATAAAAAAGGCACCAATAACAACCCGCGCAATAGCCAGGCTTGCAGCAGCTTTAGGTCCCATGGTAGCAAGTACAATAATGGTGATGATATTTGCCAGACCAAGCTTGAACCATGGTCCTAAGCTAGGCATAGCGGCTTCAAAAACATGCAGCCCGCTGGCAAGTAATAAAAGCCCTAACCAGTAAGCTTTTTTCTCCAGGGAAGCCAATGATGGACGAGGTACTTGAGATGTACTCATTATTCAGATACCGCATCAAGGCTGAGTTCTTGAGAGCCTTGAATGCTTACCAGAATACGGTTGGGCACACATGCCAATATATCGCCGACACGATGGCGGTGACCCGAGAGTACACAGCGTTGAGTTGTGCAAGTGGAATGGCTGATGCGCACACCATCCGAATCAATGGTGATTTCTGACAAACCAATATCACCTTGCGCCTCAAAATGTATGGGCTGCTTAGGGTGCAGAGGGTAGGTGGCGAGCAATGTTTTGCCGTGATAAATATGAACCATGGGTGTGCCAGATAGGTTCTGTTGTATCCATAACCAGCCCATGATGATGGCAATAAGTGTGAGTAATAATAGCGTACGATCTACCCATGTGCCTTTTAGCCAATACCATAGACTTGGTGCATTGTTAGGGTCAGCTTCGTGCATGGATGTAGATGTTGTACGAATCGGCATGGGGCGAGTGTAAACATGCAAAAGGATGGAAGCGAATATGAATGTATTCATTACAGGTGCAAACCGAGGTTTGGGATTAGGATTTGTGCAACATTATTTGGCAAAAGGCGATCAGGTGTGGGCTTGTTATCGCAGTGAATGCGAAGCGTTAGTAAAGCTTGATGTAGAGGTTTTGCATCTATTGCAATGGGATGTATCAACGGATGATAAACCACAAGGTGAGCTTCCCAATGCGATTGATTTGCTTATTAACAATGCTGGTATTTATGGTTCAACGAAAGCTGGGCAGTCGTTGGATGAGATTACTCCCGATAACATGTTGGAAGTTTTTAATGTGAATTGTGTTGGGCCATTGCGGGTTGTGAAGTATTTAAAAGAGCGTGTTGTTGCTGCACAAGGTATTATTGCAAACCTAAGTTCAAAGATGGGTTCAAGCACAGATAATTCTAGTGGTGGAACATATGCCTATCGGGCTTCCAAAGCTGCTTTGGTGATTATTTCCAAATCTATGGCTGTTGATTTGCAACCAGATGGTGTACGGGTGATTACTTTGCACCCTGGCTGGGTTCAAACAGATATGACCCATCATTCAGGTTTAATTGATGTTGAACAATCGGTAGCTGGGATGACACAGGTGATTGAACATGTGAATGATTATGATGCTGGACAGTTTGTGGCATTTGATGGGGCTGTTGTACCTTATTAAGGCATGTCTAGTATAATTAGTAAAAGCCCCGACCTTCTTTGCGAAGGTCAGGGATCACGCAAGTTTTAAACGCCTTGGTGGATATATAAACCGCGAGCAATATCGCCGATGCTTACCATGCCAACCAATTTACCATCTTCGGTAACAGGCATACGGCGCAAGTTGCGTAAGCCCATAAACGATGCTGCTTTAAGAATAGACTCATCTGCACCGACACTCATGGGTTCTGGGGTCATAACCTCTTTGACTTTCATGCATAATACACGTTTATAGTTTTCTTCCATTGCTTCAAAATCGCGGCCATGTACGGCATCGTGGACATATTCACCAAAATTGGGGTAAAGTGGTAACATTGTATCTCGGATGGTTACGATACCTGTGAGCTTGCTATTTTCATCAATAACGGGAATAGCACCGCAACGGCGCATAACCATTTTTTCAGTGATAGTGCGAAGGGTATCGTTTTCATCACATGTTAGGGGTGTTGTAGTCATTACATCAGAAACTTTCATTGTTTTCAGTCATCCTCCCTGATTTAGCTATAACGCAGTGCATCAAAGCTTACCCCGTAATACAACCTGAAAATTGAGTTTGATGGAAGTCTTAATTAAGATTTGGTGCTTTATCCCATTATATAGATAGTAAGTATTATTGGTTGGTATGTTGTTTAAGGTGAATAAACTAAAATATGGAGTGGAGCAAATGAAATATAAGACAGCACAGGCATGGAAGCGGGCGGCGATGCAGAGGCCTCAAGGTGTAAGTGATGTAGAGATGGTGCGTAGAAAACAGCAGGCTTGCGATCATGTTTTGCAGAATGGCGGGAAAGCTAGTGGTGATATTTGGGAGGACTATATGTTATATATTACGGGAAGAATGGAGGAAGAGGAGTATCAGTCCTACCTTTTGTTCAAGCATTCAAGCGTTGAGGGGTAAGAAGTACCATTGCATCAAAAAATATATTGCAGAAAGTGTTGACAGAGAGAAGGGGTGTCACTATGTTTCGCGACCCTTCGCAAGGAGCTATTGAGTTTTACTGCTGTCTTGCGCAAAGGTTTTTAAGTTTTAAGAGGTAACGATGCCAACAATTAATCAGTTGATTCGCAAGCCGCGTAAAGATAAGCGTAARATTAACAAAGTTCCKGCTTTGGAAGCTTGTCCGCAGCGTCGTGGTGTRTGTACGCGTGTTTATACAACCACKCCAAAGAAGCCKAACTCGGCTTTGCGTAAAGTAGCGCGTGTTCGCTTGACSAAYGGTCATGAAGTGACCGCTTATATCCCAGGTGAAGGACAYAAGTTGCAAGAGCATAGTGTTGTTTTGATTCGYGGCGGCCGTGTAAAGGATTTGCCAGGTGTTCGTTATCATGTATTGCGTGGTGTTTTGGATACTACGGGCGTTGAGGGTCGTAAACAGGCTCGCTCGAAGTATGGCGCCAAGAAGCCGAAGTAAGAGAGGAATTGAGATATGCCACGTAAAGGTCCTGCGCCACGTCGTCCGATTACACCAGATGCTAAATTTGGTGATACTCAGGTATCGACTGTTGTAAATAGAATTATGTTGGGCGGCAAGAAAGCCAAAGCTGAAGCGATTGTGTATAAAGCTATGGATATTGCAGCTGAGAAAACTGGTGAGCAGCCGTTGGCCGTATTGCACCGTGTTTTGGAAGTTATTCGTCCAGCCGTTGAAGTGAAATCTCGCCGTGTGGGTGGCGCAACATACCAAGTGCCGATTGAAGTGAGTGATCGTCGTCAGGCATCATTGGCAGTGCGCTGGTTGATTGAGCATGCACGCAATCGCTCTGAGCATACTATGGCAGATCGCTTGGGCCATGAAATGGTTGATGCGATGAATGATCGTGGTGGCGCATTTAAGAAGCGTGAAGACACACATCGTATGGCAGAAGCGAACAAGGCATTTTCTCACTTCCGCTGGTAAGCATTTTAGTTTTAAAAGTTTTATTTTTTTAGATTGTTCTAAATAGATTTAGGTAGAATAGGAGTAGTTGATCGTGGCTAGAAATACACCACTTGAGCACGTGCGTAACATTGGCATTATGGCTCACATCGATGCGGGTAAAACCACYACWACAGARCGTATCCTGTTTTATACTGGCGTTTCTCATAARATYGGCGAAGTTCATGATGGCGCAGCCACYATGGAYTGGATGGARCAAGAGCAAGAGCGTGGCATTACGATTACCTCCGCTGCTACTACTTGTTCTTGGAAAGATCATACTATTAATATTATTGACACTCCTGGGCATGTGGACTTCACCATTGAAGTGGAGCGTTCTTTGCGTGTTCTTGATTCTGCTGTGGGTGTATTTTGTGCGGTGGGCGGCGTTCAGCCCCAATCTGAAACTGTTTGGCGTCAAGCTGATAAGTATAAGGTTCCGCGTGTTGCTTTTGTAAACAAGATGGATCGTACGGGCGCTGATTTCTTTAGCGTGGTTGATGAGATTTGTGAGCGTTTGGGTCACAACGCTGTTGCCTTGAATGTGCCAATCGGTGCTGAAGAGAATTTCAAGGGTGTGATTGACTTGGTTTCCATGAAAGCGATTGTCTGGAAAGACGAAGCAATGGGCTCTGATTATTCTGTTGAAGACATCCCTGCTGATTTGCAAGAGCTTGCTGAAGAGCGCCGCGAAAAATTAATGGAAGCAGTGCTTGAAATTGATGAAGATTTGATGATGGCTTACCTTGAAGGTGAGGAAATCACAGAAGCACAATTGAAAGATTGTATCCGTCGTTCTGTATTGGCCATTTCTGTAATTCCTGTGCTTTGTGGTACTGCCTTTAAGAATAAAGGTGTTCAAACGCTATTGGATGCGGTTGTTGATTATATGCCAGCGCCTACGGATGTCCCTGCAATTACAGGTGTTCATCCTGATACGGATGAGCCTGACTGCCGTAAGAGCTCTGATGATGAGCCTTTTGCAGCATTGGCATTTAAAGTAATGAATGATCCATTTGTGGGCAACTTAACCTTCTTCCGTGTGTATTCTGGTGTATTGGCATCTGGTTCTTATGTGATGAATACTACCAAGGGTCGCAAAGAGCGCATTGGTCGTATTTTGCAAATGCATGCCAACGAACGTACCGATATTAAAGAAGTTCGTGCTGGTGATATTGCTGCTGCAGTAGGTCTTAAGTCTACAACAACGGGTGATACTCTATGTGTGGCAGATTCTCCAATCGTTTTGGAGCGTATGGATTTCCCTGAGCCAGTTATTTCTGTGGCAATTGAGCCGAAGACCAAGGTTGATCAAGAAAGAATGGGTATTGCTCTGGGCCGTTTGGCGGCAGAAGATCCTTCTTTCCGTGTGAAGACAGATGAAGAGACGGGTCAAACTATTATTTCTGGTATGGGCGAGTTGCATTTGGAAATTCTAGTAGATCGCATGTTTCGCGAATTTAAAGTTGAAGCCAATATTGGTAAACCGCAAGTGGCATACCGTGAAACCATTCGCGGCAAGGCTAAGTCTGAAGGTAAGTTTGTTCGTCAGTCTGGCGGGCGCGGTCAATATGGTCATTGCTGGCTTGAGATTGAGCCGATGGAAGCTGGTGGCGGATTTGAATTCATTGATAAAATTTCAGGTGGCTCGATCCCTCGTGAATATATTCCATCTGTTGGTAAGGGCGCTGAAGAAGCCATGGCCAACGGTGTGGTAGCAGGCTTCCCGATGGTGGATGTGCGTGTTACTGTGGTTGATGGCTCTTACCATGACGTGGATTCAAATGAAATGGCATTTAAGGTCGCTGGTTCTATGGGTTTCCGCGCTGGTTGTGCGCAAGCCAAGCCAGTATTGCTTGAGCCGATGATGGAAGTAGAAGTGACAACGCCTGAAGATTATATGGGTGATGTGGTAGGCGATTTGAATCGCCGTCGCGGAAAAATCATGGGCATGGGTGACCGTGGCATGGTGAAAGAGATTAAGGCTGAAGTTCCGTTGTCTGAAATGTTTGGTTATTCAACAGCCTTGCGTTCTATGTCTCAAGGTCGCGCAACATACTCAATGCAGTTTAAACATTATGATGAAGTGCCTAAGAACATTGCCCTAGAAATCGTGGCAAGCGTGAAGGGTTAAGGAGTAAGAAATGGCAAAGGAAAAGTTTGAACGTACCAAGCCGCATGTAAACATTGGCACGATTGGTCATGTGGATCATGGTAAGACAACGTTAACTGCTGCAATTACTAAAGTTTTGTCTTTAACAGGCGGAGCAGTATTTAAAGATTACGGCGATATTGATGGTGCTCCAGAAGAGCGCGAACGTGGTATTACCATTGCGACAGCGCATGTTGAATATGAAACTGAAGCGCGTCATTACGCTCATGTTGACTGCCCAGGCCATGCTGATTATGTGAAAAACATGATTACTGGTGCTGCACA
>NVTQ01000004.1 GCA_002401635.1 Pseudomonadota bacterium | reverse complement strand
ATGCAACCTCCAGCACGTACGCTAAAGGGGACATTTCTACTTTGCTAAAAGCGGACACTTTCATTTTGCGCTAACAGGTAAGGGATATGCCTACATGCAGATGATGGGACATTTACCAGCACTGCTGCATAACGACCCTCATGAAGCACTCGTTATTGGGTTTGGCACTGGTGCTACTGCCGCGAGCCTGTTGGAATATCCCATTGAAAGTGTGACTGTGGCTGAGATTTCCCCAGCCGTCATCGAGGCAGCCCCCTATTCGCGGACGGGAAACCTCGCCTTGCTCGACAATCCTCGATTGCACCTCTTTATTGAGGATGGTCGCAACCTGCTTACGCGTTTGCCTCGGCAGTACGATCTCATCGTACTCGAACCGATGCCTCCTTATTTCGCCAAGGTTGTTAATCTTTATACAAAGGAGTTCTATGCATTAGCGATAGATCGGCTCAATACAGGCGGCATTCTTTGCCAGTGGCTGCCACTGCATTTGCTTTCTCCTGAGATGCTCGCCATGGTACTACATTCATTTCTCCTTGCCTTTGATGACGTGCTCATCTGGCAGGAGCCAAAGTCGAATATCGCCATGATGCTGGGCGTGAATGGAAGCTTTTCGCTCGATCTCGGTCGGCTTGGTAGGGGGATGGCGCGACCTAAAGTCGCCGCTGATCTGGCGGCAGCGGGTGTGCTCTCGGCTGCCGATCTCATTAACCACTTCGTTATGAATCGGGCGCTCGCCGAGCAATTTTCCGCCAGTGCACCATTGGTCAGCGATAACCACCCACTGCTCGAGTTCGCTGGCGTTCGGGCAATGCGCTACGGCGTTGCCACGCGTTACGGCCAGGAGAACGCAGAACGGTTACGCTTGTGTGGCACGGCGCTACAGCCACAACTTGAGGAGGGAGGTGGAATAGAGATGGTTTTGCGACCTAGGAAAGCGAGTTCCTGCGTTTCCAAACTCAAGGAGTGACAAATGTGCCAACATCGACAGTTTCATTGGGCCCGATTGTCGTGGTTACGCTGGAGGGGGTGGCGAATCCCTCAGGTGGCGGGAGTACCTTGTAGTTTGTGTTTGAAGTTACGCCAGACAACGAAATGTTGAATACTCCATCCGATCCAGCCATAACCTCCCCAGCACTTCCGGGACCGCTTATTTTCTTTGCTTGTACCAAGCTTCCCATTTGAGGGATGCCTTGTCCGTTGACACCAAACAAAAGAGGGTAGAGTGAAGTTCTCCATTTGACTGCCCATGTGCTCGAATATCAAGCGTAATCAATGGGGTCAGTACAAGGTCTTGAATATTGAATTCACCGCACCACTAGGTGTAAAAATCACCAAACGTGCGTTTGGTCGTGATCGTCGTTACCCCATGACCCATGCTTTTCGAGAAAGTTAATTTGTAACTATTCAGCGGCAATTTGAACAGTCACACTACTTTTTCAACCATGCTAAATAGTTATGTTAATTCAAATTTAAACCGGCCCAAAGGCGAAAAAAGCATAACTGAGAAGTGAAATGTAACTACCTGATTGCCCCATAGCTGGTCACTAGCCTAGATTATTCATGAATCGTCGTGATGATCGCGTAGAACCTTTGTTTGCAACGGATTTTTCTGAAAGAGACCGTAGCCACTGTTTACGGGCAATTGACGAAAGATTTGTTGCGGGCAAAGGGGCAAGCGAGGGCGCGACAGTATTTATGAATAATTCGGGCTAGCAGTTGTCTGGTTCGGTATGGGGCAATGGCACTTCCTTATGATCGGGTGCGTATGGAAAGCTCGTTGATGCTGGAACAACGATTGAAATAGCGATACACCGCGAGTTTTGCCCAGTCCTCAATGAAGATCCACACAATACAATATGCCCAGATAAGCCCGACATCGAACCAGCCAATAGGCGTAATCAGACCGAATGGAAACAATACAAATAGAGTTGCAAGAATTTTTGTGATGATTGCAGACCACAAGAGTATGGGTGATGGGAAAGGTCTGCTCAGAAAAGGGCGGTTGGTGCGTGCCACAAATAGTGTTAAATGACCAGCTATGGCGAGTTTGAGAAAAATAAAACTTTGAATCTGATCAATGCTCAACTGCATCCATTCCTTCGCGATCCACAATAGCCCGAAAGTCTCTATCACACCAATCAAGCCCAGCACAGTAGAAACGGTCAGTACGCGCCGCATATCCCAGCGTACTGGTTTGGGATCCAGCCACGCATTATCATAGGCAATCGCCATGATTGGCACATCATTGAAGAATGCCAGCAGGATAATCATAATGGCGGTAATCGGGTAAAAATTAAATACCAGCATGGCGAGTACCACGAAAAACATGATACGAATGGTTTCGGTAATGCGGTAAATGGCGTAGGAGTTCATGCGCACAAAGATTCGCCTAGCCTCCTCGACGGCATCAATGATGGTGTGCAGACCAGGTGCGGTAAGAATCAGGTCAGCGGCAGCACGCGCAGCATCTGTTGCGCCAGACACAGCAATACCGACATCAGCTTGCTTGAGTGCTGGAGCATCGTTCACTCCATCGCCCGTCATGGCCACCAGATGCCCTCGCTGTTGTAACGCTTTGACGATGCGATATTTGTGTTCTGGGAACACTTCGGCAAAACCATCGGCTTTTTCGATCTGTTCGCCAGCCCATGTTTCATCATTATTGCCATCAAAAAGCGCTCCGACCGACTGAATATTTGTACCCAGATTTAACTGTCCTGAAACTTCACGTGCAATGGCGGCATTGTCACCAGTGATCATTTTTACATGGATGCCATGCGCTTCAGCTTCACGAATCGTCTGCTCGGAATCTTCACGCGGTGGGTCAAACAGCGGCAAGATACCTAAAAACCGCCAGTGACCAGCATCATTCATTCGAGCCACGCCTAGGGTTCGAAAACCTCGCCTAGCATGTTCGTTGATTGATGCGTTGATATGTTGTGTCATCGTCGCATCGACCTGTGCCAGTTGTAGAATTACCTGTGGGGCACCCTTGGCGACCTTGAATGACTGACCATTAGCATCACAAATCGTGGCTTCGGTTCGTTTGCTGATTGGATCGAAGGGAACAAAAGTGGTTTGTGTGTAGCCCTCTAGTACTTTAATATCGGACAGACCGCCGATAACGGCAAGATCGATAGCATCGCTGTTTTCTGCTTTAGAAGCTAGGGCAGCAGCCAGAATAAGTGCTTGTGCATCACTGGCAGAAAATAGTTCAGACTCTCCCAGCGTTAACTTGTTTCGGGTCAGTGTACCCGTCTTGTCCGAACACAGAATATCAATGCCTGCCATTTCCTCAATGGATTGCAGATGGGATACAATTGCCTTCACCTTGGACAGTGCCAGCGCGCCGATTGCCATCGTGACCGATAACACGGCAGGCATGGCGACGGGTATGGATGCGATGGTCAGAATCAGGGCGAATTGAATCAGATCGAGTAGCGGCGCATGACGGTATAGTTGTACAGCTATCAGTAGGGCGACCAGTGCCAGACTCAGGTAAATTAAATAGTTGCCAATACTCAGTACTGCTTTTTGAAAATGTGAAATCGCACCGGCACTTTCCACCAGCTTTGCTGTTTGCCCGAAGAAGGTATGACTACCCGTAGCAATCACCAGTGCAAGCATTTCRCCTTGTCTGGCAATAGAGCCAGAATACACTACATCTTCCACTGTTTTACTGACGGGCAAGGACTCGCCAGTAAGAGCCGATTGATCCACCAGTAAATAATTGCCTTCGATTAATTTGGCATCGGCAGGAATAATATCGCCCAAACGCAGTTGAATGACATCACCAGGAACCAGTTCAGCAGCATCAATTGTTGCCCATTGCTGATCACGGTAAACTTGCCCCATCAGGGCAAGCTGGTTTTTAAGTGCTTCGAGGGCATTGGCAGCTTTGTGCTCCTGCCAGAATCCGATGATGGCATTGAAAATAAGTAATGCGATGATGATATAAAAGTCGGCCCAATGGTGTACCAGTGCTGAAAGTGTTGCTGCCACTTCAATCATCCAAGGTATGGGACCCCAGAAATAGCCCATAAATTTAGCCAATGAGCGGGTCTTTTTCTCTTCTAGGGCATTGGGTCCATAGTGTGCAAGGCGAATCTTTGCCTCTGTCGTATTTAGTCCAACAAGACTGCTGTCTAACTTTTTGAATAGTTCGTCTGATTGCAGCTTTTCAGCGTTGCGGCTGTTGATAATCGTCTCCACAGTCTGACTCCTTGGCTCATCCGTTCTCTACAGTGAAATAAGGAGGGGCTGAGACGGTATCGAAATATACGTCCAGCCCCTCCATCGCCAGTTCAATCTATTTTATCTACTCCTATTTATTTGAACCAGCTTTTTACTTCATGCCACCAAGATGTCATATCATTACTGGCATCTTTCATCATGCTCTCAAGTTTCTTCTTGTCATGATGGGCATCAATAGCAGAGGTTAAGCGATCAATGTCATGGGTTAATATACCCACTTCTTTTGCGTGCGTATGACCAGATATTTTCCCGTAAGCCTTTAAATTTTCTGAAGCTTTCTTGAGCGTTAACAATGCATTTTTGTAGTGGTGGTTGGACATCTCAGCCTGTGCTAAGTACAAGTTGTCTGCAGCTTCAGCCAAAGGTAGTTCCACTGATACCGCATCAAGCATCACGCCGTTGGTTTGAATAACAGTTAATGCTTTGCCTGCATCATCCAGCTTATTAGCCTTGATGTCTGCTTTTGCAATATTGAGCATGCGACCCGCTAGAAAGGTATCCAACGTGACCGTTGTTCTGCGCACCATGGAGAAGTCCTCTTCAGGGTTTACGATTGCTTTATGATGATGAAATGACTTGCTTTTTTTGGCTTGAACAACAGGTGTAACCACATCTTCGACATATGAATTGTCGATAACGGTTACATAACGCTGAGCGACTTCTTCCGAAGTCTTGTACTTCAGACCAGATGCTTTGATGTTCGTGGTTATTTTATATTTAGGCACGGCTTTATGGATAATTTTAATCAGCTTGATGCCCTGAGCGACCTGCTTAAGTGCCTCGTCTTTTTTCTTGTCGGCAATTGCAAGTTTAGCCCGTTCGGTATGGTAAAGCACCCGAGCAGCCGCCTGAGAGATAGCTTGTGTTTCCTGATTATTGAGTGTTGAAAGTTCTTGAACATTTGTTGTGCTTGTTATTTTACTGCTTTCGCTTGCTTGTGCGCTCATACCAAAGCCCAGCGCCGAGGCGCAAACGACCGCAGTACCGATTATGGATAACACCTTCTTTCTATTCATATTCATATTGAATTCTCCTTGAGTTGTCTTATCACAGTTGTCCGCTTTTGAACGATTTGAACTTCTGTATCTGGAGATGAAGTGTAAACGATGGCAGTGAATTTTTACTTAAGCGAAGTATGCCATTTGGTCATGTTTAAAAATGATAAAGCCATTCAGTGGGGTGTATCAATATGTTCAACCCTATTTTTGTCGGCAAGRAAAATCATATAGTTTACGGCGGCTTTTATTCTGCCGTTTGAACATGCATCGCAGCCTCCTTTGGCAGGCATATCGCCGCTGCCACGAATCGCAACTTCATACAATTTATCTCGCCCCTGATCGCGTAAGACGTTCCACACATGTTTATTCATACTGGGTGCCCCCATCAAGTGATTGTTATGGCACATGGCACAACTGGATTGGTATAATTTTTTACCATCCAGTTGGCTAAAGGTCTYTTTAATAGTCACCTCTATTGGAGGTGCTTCACTTTTTATGGATTTTAGATAATTGGCAATGGCTATCATGTCATCATGGCTKAGAAAGCGCAGGCTGTTATGTTCAACGTCTTTCATTGGGCCACCCAACTCGGCATGTGTCGGCATTTCATTATGCAGAAAAATATCTGCTACTTCTGTAGCTGCCAAACGATTCAGACCTTGTGATGTAATATTTGGCGCGTAATAGTCTTCGATAAAAGCACCTGCGAGGTAGTGTTTTTTTTGGGGGACACCAAAATAATTTAGTCGGCTGTGGCATAAAGCACAGTGCCCTGGTCCTTCGACAATGAATGCGCCCCTGTTCCAAACTTCCGAGTGACTGCTATGCGGCTTGAACTCGCCGGCGCTAAAATCAAAAAACAACAGCCGCCAACCCCATTGAAGGAAACGATAATTAAAGGGCCATTGCATTTCTTGCGCGTGGTTGGCCTGCTTAACGGCGGGAATGGCATCCAGATAAGCTTTGATATCGAGTACATCCTGTTGGCTCATTTTATTGAAATAATTATAGGGAAAAACGGGGTAATAATATGAACCATTTGGCGCGATACCCTGGCGGACAGCTTGTAAAAACTGTTCATCACTCCAACTGCCAATGCCCGTTTCTTTATCGGGTGTAATATTCGGAGCATATAAGGAACCAAAAGGGGTCTTTATTTTTAAGCCGCCAGCAAATGCCTTACCACCCTCAGCTTCATTGGTGTGGCACGTAAAACAATCAGCCATTTTGACCATATATTCGCCGCGTTTGATTTGTGCCTGAGTGTGTGTCGATGAGGTTAGATGAAGTGGGGGATAGGGTGAGTTGCTGGCGGCAATTGTATTTTCTGCCGCCAAATCACTATTGACCCAGCCTATGCATACAAGAGACACAGCAAGGGCAACAACGCCGATTTTCTTGGAGTTCAATTTTGTAGTCATAAAGCCAGATTGATGAGTCCATTGGCGCTGCCCATCACCAGCGGTCCAATAATGGTTTGAAGGATGCCAGAGATCAGTAATAAAATAATAATCATAAAACCGAATGGTTCCAATCGAGCAAGCTGATAAGATAAAGGGTTTGGCAGTAGCCCAACAGCTACGCGACCGCCATCCAAAGGCGGTAATGGAATCAGGTTAAATATACACAATACCATATTAATAATTATAGAAGCCTTGCACATTAAAGCTAGTGGCTCGGAAAACCACATCCAAGACGATAATAGATGCACCGCCACAAAAAGTATGATAACAGAGAGTAGTGCTAGCAACAGGTTGGTCAAAGGTCCTGCCAGTGCTACCCAAACCATATCGCGTGAGGGGTTGCGTAGCTTATGAAAATTAATTGGCACGGGCTTGGCATAACCAAACAGAAAGGGTGATCCTATTACCAACAAGGTTACGGGAATCAGGATGGTGCCGATGGGATCGATATGCTTTATTGGGTTGAGTGTTAGTCTTCCAAGCCAGTAAGCTGTGTCATCACCCAATTTGTATGCAACCCAACCATGTGCAACCTCATGCAAAACAATGGCTAGTAGAACAGGAATCGCCCATATACTGATCTCTTGAATAATCGCATCGATATTCATTTTGGGTATCTCAATTCTTTCTTCATGCCAGCCCTGGAAGTAAATGGGTGATACCATCAGCGATGAACTGGACACCAATGGCTGCAAGAATAAGCCCCATAATGCGTGTTACAATATTCAAACCAATGATGCCAAGCTTATCACGCATCTTTTCTGCAATCATCAATACCAGCCAAGCAATCGCGGCAACAGATACGATGGCAAGTGCTAGTTTTAACTCTCCCTGCCAGCTGTGTATTTTATTAGCATCAAGAATTACAAGGCTGATTGCACCAGGTCCTGCCATCAAAGGAATTGCCAGTGGAACGACTGAAATATCCTCTTTCTCATTGACTGATTCAGCTTCACTGGGATGGTGTTGAACATGACTTTGTTTGCCGTGTAACATGGCAATACCCATCAATAGAATTAATAGCCCGCCAGCAGTTCTGAATGCGTTGATGGTAATGCCAAAGAAGCCCAATAAAGATTCGCCTGCCCATGCGGAGATCAATAAAATCAAAGCGACAGCTAGCACAGCACGTTTTATGGTTCGATTATCTGCTTCTGGATCGTTTTTATTTGTCATGGATAAGAAAATCGGTAATGCGCCCAATGGGTTTACGACTGCGAGCAAGCCGACCAATATAAGCATAAATGACATGAAACTCTCCTTTTTTCGATTCAGTTAGGCAGTGGACTGGATTAACAGACTCAATACTACTTTAGTGTACCCTGCTTATCACTTCCACATGTCGAACATGTAAGAACCATCATGGCATAACAAAAATAGGATTGGCACCTTTCCAGCTTAGACGCTGCCGCCAGATTTCTGGATCGTCGAATCCGCAATGCATTAGGAGCACCGTATCACCATCCATGATTGCCTGATGAAGGACTTCTAATTTGTCTGCAGGAATACCGATGCGGCGCATGGCAATGGTCAGGTGGGTTGCAGCGGCTCCTGTGGTCATAATTCCAGCGCCAACTGCTGCGCCAGCAATGGCATCAATCAATGGACCTGCAATAAATACAGGACCAATACCAGGCAATAACAGAAGCCCAGCTGCACTAGCCATCAATCCACCGATTGAACCCCAAAGTGCACCATGGGTGCCCCAGACTCTGAAACGCTCTTTTTCATCGCTATAGGCGATACCGAGAAAATCATCGCCCATCCCGCCTGCTCTATGCAGAATGGAAACCTGATCCATAACAAAATTATGATGAATCATCTCTTCGACAGCGGTATGAGCATCGTCAGCGTTGGCGAATACAGCACCTACAAATTTGTTAGTATGTTTGTTCATATATGCCTCCTTGCTTCATGAGTAGGAACTCTTATATCAAGTACATAATGTAAACGATTGAGGTGAATGCCGACTTAAGGAAAGTATACCATTTGGTCATGTTTCTAAGCTGAACTATTTATTGAATCGCTACGGACAAAAGGGCGCAATAGAAATTATGAATAATGACGTGAGTTGTTTATACAAAATTTTAGGGTAAATGTCGAAGGGGTAGGTGGTTTAAAGCTTTGTAGATGCTGGAAGTGTTATGCGTACCGACGTACTACTTCCTAACTGACTTTGAATCTGAATGTCACCACCGTGGGCTGTGACAATGCTTTTTACATACGATAGCCCCAAGCCATTTCCGAGCGTGGTTCGGCTGCGGTCGGATCGATAAAAACGGTCAAAAATATGGGGCATATCTTCCTCTGGTATGCCCATGCCACTATCGATGACAAACAGACAAATACTTTCACCTTCCTTACAGGCGGCAAGCCTGATGCGGCTACCTTCTGGTGAAAACTTAATCGCATTATCCACCAAATTGGCCATGAGTCGCTGTAGCCGTGATTGGTCACCCATTACCACTAGGTGAGTAGCATTCAATTCAAGTTTCAAATCAATGCCTGCATCTTCGGCAACGGGTGAAAAAAGGTCGCAGACCTCATGCAGTAGTGCAGCCATATCTACAGGTTTACGTTCCAGTCGCAGTGCGCCAGAATCTGATTGTGCAATTTCCAACATGGTGTTTATCATACCTGTGAGCCGATCGCACTCGTTGATGATCTCAGCTAGCACCTCCTGATTTTCGCAATGATTGCTAGTTTTACTCATGAGAGCAGCTTCGGCCATGCCTCGAAGGCGTGTAACGGGAGTGCGTAAATCATGGGCAATGTTATCGCTCACATCGCGCATTTTCCCCAGTAACTGCTGGATCTTATCGAGCATGACATTAAACGTATCGGCAAGATCGACCAGTTCTTGCCCATGCCCTTCCAGAGTAAGACGCTGATTAAAATCGCCTTCACCAATACCGATAGCGATACGGCGTACCCGTTCTACGTCTGCCAGTGCCCGGCTTACCTGCCACCATCCAGTCATAATACCTGCCAAAATAATGATAATCAGCGCCCAGCCAAAGTTGTCCCAGATATGTTTTAGCTGCGCTTCATTCGCACGCCGTGATAATCCGACCTGAATCCAACCATGATCGTATGTGGGAATCACGATAAGGGTTGCCCGTTCGCCCTGTTGATTGATTGCCGCTTCAAACCATTGTATACCCGAAATTGTCGTATCAGGCTTGGGCAAGTCCAGCGTCCACGCCTTTGGTCGCGATTGTATGATGGTTTTATTTTTAGCATTTATAAGCTGGACATAGAATAGCTCATTGCCGTGCGATATGTTCTTTCTATTGATTTCAGCTTGTAGGGCTTTGATATCGCCGATGCGATATAAACCTGAAAATTCAAGTGCCGTATCCTGCAAATCATCTCGAAGAGACTTCAGTAGCTGATTGGATACAGCCATGTAGGCAAAAGCGAAAATACCCAATGTCACACATCCAAATACAATGGCATGCCACAGGGTTAATCTGAATCGAAGGGTTTTAAACATCTATGCTCGTGATTCCAACACATAACCAACCCCTCGAACCGTATGAATCAGGGGGTGCTCAAAGGGGCGGTCTACCTTTTCGCGCAATCTGGAAACTCGTGATTCAACAACATTGGTTTGCGGATCAAAATTATAATTCCAGACATGCTCCATAATCATAATTTTGGACACCACACGACCAGTATTGCGCATCAGATATTCCAGCAGAACATATTCTTTTGGTTGTAGATCAATAGCTTTGTTATTGCGGAATGCGTTGTGCCGTTGCAAATCCATAGATAAATCTGCCACGTTTAATCGGGCAGGTTCAGCCAGCCCAGTAGCTCGCCGATGCAAAGCGTCAAGCCGCGCTATAAGCTCTGAAAATGCAAATGGTTTGACCAAGTAGTCGTCGCCACCGACCTGCAGCCCCTGCACCCGATCATCCACCGAATTGCGCGCACTAAGCACCAGAATCGGTGTGGTGATACCTTTAGAGCGCACGGCGTGAATAAGTGATAGACCATCCATGTGTGGCAACATAAGATCGAAAATAAACAGATCGTACGGTGCTGCTGAGCTGATTAGGTCAAGAGCGCACTCGCCATCGGCAGCATGATCAACATATATACCTTCCTGTTCGAGTCCATATCGAATAAATTGCGCCTGTTTTTCATCATCTTCTACCAATAAAATTCGCATGAGCCTATTGTGCTGTAATCTTTCAGTAAGAACAAATGGTTTTCAACCTAACCTGGATTATTCATGAATCGGTGTGATAATCGCGCAGAATCTTTGTTTGCAATGAATTTTTCCGAAGGAGCTCATAGCCACTGCTTACGGGCGATGGAGGAAAAAGTTGTTGTGGATAAAGGGGCTAGCGAGGGCGCAGCAGTATTCATGAATAATCCAGGCTAATAGTCGCGATCTTTGCATCGCAGATGTCAGGAGCCTCTGAACAAGTCATGAGTTCGTACCTTGCGTCCAGAGTACCTAACTCTACTTTGTGAGTAAGCAATAGGATTGCTATTCCATGCAACTCACGCCTCGCCTAAAAGCGCCTGCTTTGGGTGATTTTGAATGCACTAAATCACAATATATTTCATCCAAATTTATTTAGAGGTTCCCTATATATATAATGTAGGGGAAAATGTTGCTGAAAAGTATATAGCGAGTATATAGCGAGGTTTCCTGACTTGAAAATATCATGGATTCAACGCCTAAGTGTAATTCCAGCGGGATTGTTATTGGTAGTGGATGATTTTAAATTCTTGCATTTTTTTTTGTTATGCGAATAATGCGGGGTACATATTTTGGATCCGATTTTTATCCAGAGCAGTGGAGGGTTACAGGCCCATTGATACTGCGGCAACCGACTACAACGTTTATTTTGAATAAACATGTAGAGAATGGTGCCAACGCCTGCTCGGTTTTGTGCCGAGAGCGATGATAGTCGGGTTGATGAGTTTATAATTGTTCTTTGCGAATGATTTTCTTTTCAACCTCTGCTTATCTCGCGGAGGTTTTTTTGTTTATGGATTTCGGTAACTGTTTAGAATTGGAGTGATGAAACATGAGTGAAAGTATTGTTCGTGCCTTGAAGTGTCGTGAGTGTGGTGAAGAGTATGATATTCAGCCTACGCACGTTTGTGAGTTTTGTTTTGGACCATTGGAAGTGGTTTATGACTACGATAAGTTGCAAGGAAAATTCACGCGGGAACTGATTGAATCACGCCCGCATAATATGTGGCGTTATAAAGAGCTTTTACCCATTGATGGTGAGCCTCAGGTGGGTGCGGATAATGGTTATACACCCTTGATTCGTGCTAAAAACCTTGAAAAGGTTTTGGGCGTAAAAGAGCTTTATATTAAAAATGACTCAGTTTGTTACCCAACCTTATCATTTAAAGACCGTGTGGTTTCTGTGGCTTTATCAAAAGCTGTTGAGTTTGGTTTTAAGACGGTGGCATGCGCATCAACAGGCAATTTGGCTGGGTCTGTGGCTGCCAATGCGGCGGCAGCTGGTTTGGAATCGTATGTGTTTATTCCAGAAGATTTGGAGCAAGGCAAGGTGTTGGGGGCGGCGATTTTTGGCACCAATATTATCGCCATTCGTGGTCAGTATGACGATGTGAACCGTTTATGCTCGGAAGTAGCTGGTAAATATGGTTGGGCATTTGTGAATGTGAATGTGCGCCCATTTTATGCTGAAGGATCAAAGACCTTGGGTTATGAAATGATGGAGCAACTCGGCTGGAAAGCACCCAAACATGTGGTGGTTCCGATGGCTTCTGGTTCACTTTGCACCAAGGTGGATAAATCGATTAAAGAATTTATCAAACTTGGTCTGATTGAAGATAATAATACAGCTGTGTATGGCGCACAGGCTACGGGCTGTTCGCCAATCTCGAAATCGGTGAAAGATGGCACGGATATGATTCACCCTGTAAAAGCTGATACCATTGCTAAATCATTGGCGATTGGCAACCCAGCGGATGGTTTTTATGCCAACCGCGTGATCAATGAATCAGGTGGATATGCGGAAGATATTTCGGATGAAGAAGTGATTGCTGCCATGAAACTATTGGCTGAAACAGAAGGTATCTTTGCAGAAACAGCGGGTGGTGTGACTTTAGGCTGTGCGCAGAAGATGATTGAATCGGGCAAATTGCCACGTGATGAATCCATTGTATTGTGCATTACGGGCAATGGCTTGAAAACACAGGAAGCGGTGATGAATGAAGTGGTGAAACCACGCGTTATCAACGCCTCTTTGAAAGAATTTGATGTGTTGGCTGAAGCCGACGGTGTAAAATAAATGCGACGCTTCATTGCTTTATTGCCGACTGGCAGCGTTTAAGGTGCTCATGTGCAAAAGCACACTCCGTGCCTTTGCCTTGCCAGTCCACAATACGCAGTAAATCGACACATTTAAGTAATTTTAGTAAAGTGTTAAACAATAGGAGAATAAAATGACTGTAACTGTACGTATTCCAACCCCTTTGCGCAAATTGACGGCGGGTGCTGATGAAGTATCGATTGAAGGTGCAACCATTGGTGCAATGATTGATAATCTTGAAGCTGCACATGCTGGTATGAAAGAGCGTTTGTGTGATGAAAAGGGCGAAATTCGCCGTTTTGTGAATGTTTATTTGAATGATGAAGATGTGCGTTTTTTGAATGGTCGTGATACTGAATTGAAAGATGGGGATGAAATATCCATCGTACCAGCAATCGCAGGCGGAAAATAACCTGTTTGCCCGATAGCGGCGTTACGGCAAATTCGGCGATGCTCACGTATTTTTAATACGCTGCGTTTCTCAAATTCACCAAGCCTTGCTCTCGAACAAACAACTTATTTTCCAAGGAGCTGAATATGAAATTACGTGTTTATTTGAACTTTGATCAAGGTGCAGTGACTGAGCCTGTGATTTGGAAGTTGGCGAAAGAATTTGATGTTATCACCAATATTCGTACTGCCGCAGTGAAAGAAGGTATGGGGCTGGTAGGACTTGAAATTGAAGGTAAAACGGAAGTTGTAGAAGCCTCTGTAAAGTGGCTTGAATCTCAAGATGGTGTGCATGTTGAGCCGATTGAACAAAATGTAATCGAGGGTTGATATGGCTATTTATAATAATGCTTCAGAAACTATTGGACATACGCCACTGATTCGTTTGAACCGTATTGGCTCGGAATTGGGTGCTGAAATTCTTGTGAAATGTGAGTTCTATAATCCACTCAACTCCGTCAAAGATCGCATTGGCAATGCCATGATTGTCGCTGCTGAAGCCGATGGTTCTCTCAAAGAAGGTGGTGTGATTATTGAGCCAACTTCGGGCAATACTGGTATTGCTTTGGCATTTATTGCACGTGCGAAAGGTTATCGTTGTATTCTAACCATGCCTGAATCAATGAGCTTGGAACGTCGCAAGTTGCTCAAACTTTTGGGTGCGGAGCTTGTACTGACACCTGCCGAGTTGGGCATGAAAGGCGCGATTGCCAAAGCAACTGAATTGGTTGAGAAGACTGAAGGTGGATTTATGCCACAGCAGTTTGAAAATCCTGCCAACCCTGAAATTCACCGCCAAACAACTGCCGAAGAAATTTGGACTGATTGTGATGGTAAGGTTGATGCATTGGTGGCTGGTGTGGGTACTGGCGGTACGATTACGGGTATTTCTGAAGTGCTTAAGTCGCGTAATGCGGATTTTAAAGCCTTTGCAGTAGAGCCTGTGGATTCACCGATTTTATCGGGTGGTGAGCCTGGGCCGCATAAAATTCAAGGTATTGGTGCTGGTTTTATACCAAAAAATCTAAATATCGATGTTGTTGATGGTGTGGAACAAGTCTCCAATGATGATGCGTTTGCCATGGCACAGCGTTTGGCGGATGAAGAAGGTATTCCAGGTGGTATTTCTTCAGGTGCGGCGGTATGTGCAGCTTTGAATGTTGCTGCAAAAGCAGAGATGAAGGGCAAACGTATTGTGGTAATCTTGCCATCTATGGCGGAGCGTTATATGTCCACAGATTTATTTAAAGGTATTGAAGTTTAAAAGTTTTTAGCCACGGATGGACACAGATGGATGTTTTTTTAGATGCTCCTTTGATCTGTGTTTATCTGCGTTTATCTGTGGTAAATAGAGGTTGAATATGATTGATTTTACAGAAGAACAGATTGAGCGTTATTCACGCCATATTATTTTGCCAGAAGTGGGTGCGGAAGGGCAGTCAAAGCTTTTGAATGCCAAAGTATTTATGATTGGTGCAGGTGGTTTGGGTTCACCTATAGCGTATTACTTGGCAGCAGCAGGCGTGGGCACGATTGGCATCGCTGATGCAGATGTTGTGGATTTATCCAACTTGCAACGTCAAATTATTCACAACCAAGAGCGTATTGGCACACCCAAAGTGGAATCAGCCAAGCAGACCATGCAAGCGTTGAATCCAGATGTAAAAGTGAATACATACAATTATTTTGTAACTGAAGACAATATTCGTGAAATTATTTCGGAATACGATATTATTATTGATGGTTGCGACAATTTCCCAACCCGTTTCTTGGTCAATGATGCGTGTTACTTTGAAAAGAAGACGTTGATTTCAGGTGCAATGTTCCGCTTTGAAGGGCAAGTAGCAACATACAAACCGCATGTGCATAAAGAAGGGCCTTGTTACCGTTGTTTGTATCCAGAACCACCACCCACTGGTTTGGTTCCGAGCTGTTCAGAAGCTGGTATTTTGGGTGCGCTTGCAGGCTGTGTGGGCACGATTCAAGCTGTTGAAGCGGTGAAGGAAATTTTAGGTATTGGTGATTCATTGTCGGGCAAATTAATGGTGTTTGATGCTTTGCGCATGGAATGGAAGAAATTGAAACTGCGCAAAGATCCAGGTTGCCCGTTGTGTGGTGACAATCCAACCATTACTGATTTGGTAACATATGAACAAGCTTGCGAGCTTAAATTCGGCGAATAAATTTTACCACGAAGAACACGAAGGACACGGAAGTTTACAATGTTTTGACATTTTCTTCGTGCTCTTCGTGCCCTTCGTGCCCTTCGTGGTGAGTAGAGGTTAAACATGAGTACATTTGATTTTGCGCAGACTGCGGACGTGGATGAATTTGAAGCGGGTTATAAGGCTTTTAAAGCGGGCACCATGCCTGAAGAGCGTTTTACACCATTTCGTTTGCAGATGGGTGTGTATGGTCAGCGTCAGGAAGGCGTGCAGATGATTCGTGCCAAGTTGCCTGGCGGAAACTTAACACCTGAACAGCTTGAAGTGCTGGGTGATTGTGCCGAGTCTTATGGTGGCTGTTTGCCAAACGATGGCACCTTGACCGAAACACCTGAAAAGGTGGTGCATATTACCACACGTCAGGATATTCAAGTGAACTTTGTTTCGCTTGATGATGTTGTGCCATTTTTGAGAAAAATGGATGGTGTAGGTTTAACCTCACGTGAAGCCTGTGGTAACACGGTACGTAATGTTACCTCATGTTTTCTAGCAGGTCAGTGCCCAGCGGAGCATGCTGATGTGAGTGTGCATGCACGTAAGTTTGCAGAATATTTTTTACGTCATCCATTGGCGCAGCAGTTTCCGCGTAAATTTAAAGTTACCTTTTCTGGCTGTGATACCGATTGTGGTTTGGGTGGCATGCACGATATTGGTTTTATTGCCACACACAAAGATGGCAAGGCTGGTTTTAAGGTTTGGGCAGCAGGAGGATTATCTTCTCAGCCTGTACCTGCGATTTTATTGGAAGAATTTATTGAAGAATCAGAAGTCTTGTTGGTGGGTGAGGCATTGATGCGCATTCATTTCAAGTTTTCTGACCGTAAACGCCGTGCCCGTGCCCGCATGAAATATGTGATGCAAAAATTGGGTGCTGAAGGTTTTGTAGAAGAATACAAAAAACAACGTGCGGTGATTGAATCCACGCATAAAGATGATGCGAGTTATGTCGAAGCCAATTGGCGTACGCCGACCGATGCTATGCCGTTCAATGAAAGTGGCGTTGTTGATCAGCATAATGGTAAAAAGTCTATTTTATTGAATGTATTTCGCGGTGATTTAACACCGTTGCAATGTCGTGCTGTGGCTGAAGCTGCTCGTTTGGGCGCGACCAAAGAGTTGCGAGTCACCACTGAACAAGGTCTGATTATTGTCGGTGTGGACGCTGAAAAAGTGGATGATGTTGTGGAAATGTTGGGCAATGCAGGTATTCCAACATCGTTTGCGCGTGGAATCTCTGATATTACAGCCTGCCCTGGTACGGAAACCTGCCGTTTGGGCATTACTTCCAGCCGTGGTTTGGCACAAGCTTTGCAACCCATGATGGTGGATTTAAAACAAGATCCGACGTTGGCAGGTATTACGGTCAAAGCCTCGGGCTGTCAGCATTCTTGTGGTCGTCATCATATTGCCGATTTGGGTTTTCATGGTATGGCGAAAAAAGTCGCAGGTCAGCCAGTGCCGCATTATCAGTTGCATATCGGTGGTTCAGGTGTGGCAGGTCAGCCGTTTGCTTTTGCTTCAGATTGGGTACCTGCCAAGTATGCACCAGAAGCGGGTATGGCAGTATTGAACGCCTATAAAGACGGTCGTAAAGATGCAGAGTCTGTACACGACTGGGCTGAACGTTTGGGTAAAGAAGGCTTATCTGAAATCCTCTCGCCATTTAAGGCAGATGCAGGCGAAGTTGAAGGTCTGATTTACGATTGGAATGARAACGAAGCTTTTAATACCAAGGGTAATAAGAARGGTGAGTGTGCWGGTGCGGTACTTYCRATGTCCGATGCTTTGATTTCWGAAGCYGAATATGARTTGYTGATTGCACGTGCGCATGTTGATGCSATGTTCTGGGCAGAAGCWCAAACAGCCTTGCGTAGGTCTGCAACCTCTACTGCACGTGCTTTCTTGGTAGCTTATGGCGAAGCCCCTGAAGATGATGCGGAAGTGTTTGTTTTATTGATGAGTAATGTGGCTTCTGATGCGGAAGTGATGCAGCATTTTAATGCCGTACAAGGTGCATTGATGAGCATTGATTTGGCAGATCCTGCGGCGGGTGTAACCAAACTTAAAGATGTGCAAGGTGCTTGGGTTGCCTTGGCAGATAAACGTTTTGCAGCTGTGCCCGATGCTGCTGAAGCGGCAGAAGAAGTTGTTGAAAGCGAATCTGCATCGGATGTTGTGAGCTTGGATTTGTCAGGTGTGGCATGTCCGATGAACTTTGTGAAAACGAAAATAAAGCTTTCAACGATGGCAATTGGTTCGCAGTTGGAAGTGATTCTTGATGATGGCGCACCGATTGAAAATGTGCCGCTATCTTTGGAAGAGCAAGGTCAAAAAGTGCATGTAAAAGAAAAACTTTCTGATACGCAGTGGCGTATTGTAGTAGAGAAAATTTCTCAAATTTAAATGACTGACGATCTGCATCCTTTTTCCAACCCCGGGCGCACCAAGCTTTCCTTGGTGAGTCGTGGTTTGGCATTGCCTGATGGTTTGCCTGATAGTTCACGCTGGTTGGCGCAATCCAATAGTGCAGAATCAACATTGGATGTGCGTTTACCCAGTGGACATTTTTGTTCCGTACCTGTTGGTCAGCCTTATACAGAGGCCAGTGGTTTTTCTTTAAAGCTTGGGGATGATGGTATGGCTGTCATGTCGTGTGGTGGTGAGACTGAAACGGTTGAATTGGTGGAAGCACCTGCTTTTTATAGCAAATTGACCCGTAAAGGTTCGCGCATGGGAAGTTTTGCTTCTCTGCATGATCGATTATTGATTTTACAGCCGTTTATGGGCTGTGGTTTTTTTGCGCAGCCAGATCAGGCGTGTGCTTATTGCCAGTTTGATTCGATGCTCAATGAGGAACAACCACCGTTGCGTGATGCCTTGGAATTGGTCGAAGTGGTGCTGGCAGCCTTGGATGAACGTGAAGTTGATACAGTCTATTTGTACAACGGCTTCACACCCAATGATGATGTGGGTTTGTCGCGTTTGATTCCCGTGATTGCTTTGTTACGTAGGCACTTGGGGCACAGGCAGATTGCTCTGGAAACGGTTGCGCCGAAAGATGTCAGTGTGATTGACGCGTTATATGCTGCGGGCTTGGATATTTTCATTTGTAACTTGGAAGTCTTTGATGGCAAGCGTTTTGCAGAAATTTGTCCAGGCAAAGAGCGGCAAGGTGGGCAAGATGCTATTTGGCATGCCTTAGAGCATGCGAATAAAGTATTTCGATCAGGTGCTGTCGTGAGTCATTTGATTGTTGGTTTAGAGCCTTTGGAATCAACCTTGTCTGGCTTAAAAGCATTGATAGATAAAGGCATTGTACCTTTATTGATTCCTTTTCGACCTTTACCGGGCACCCCCCTGCAGGATGTGAAAATACCAGCTTTGGATGATGTTGAAAATGCCTTGTTATTACAATATCACTTATTGGAAACATCGGGTCTTCCGACCCATCGTTTGCGTGATATGGGGCGGGTATTAACCCCCATGGAAAGTCGCGTATTGGATGGTGAGCAGCCTGCTTTATCGGAACGTTGGGTCATATCATCGTTTGGCAGACATTGGGGTGGTTGGCTGGATGGTTTACGCAGACATGTGCGTGTTGGAAAAGGTGAAAAGACTGATGATAGACCTTTCCATCGTTTATTGGCTGCACAGGCAGCACCCTTTGTGGTGATGTTCATGATTGTGATGGCATTTGCAGTTGGAGCCATTTCCGATGCGCCTGAAGGTTTGAGTTCTGAAGGCTGGCAGGCATTACTTGTCTTCTTGTTATGTTTGGTATTGTGGGTAACGCAATTGTTACCCTTGGCTGTGACATCGTTGTTAGGCATGGCTTTGTTGCCCATGCTGGGCGTGATGCCCGCATCGAATGTGTTTGCTTTGTTTGGTAACCCCGCAGTCTTCTTTATTTTGGGTGCTTTTATGCTGGTTGCTGGTGTGATGCAAAGCGGTTTATCCGAACGTGTTGCTTTGGGCATACTGGATCGTGTAGCGCATAGTCCAAAACAACTTTTATGTGCGATGTTATTGTTACCAGCATTGATGGCATGTGTGATGCCAGAGCATGCTGTGGCGGCATTGTTTTTGCCGATTGCTTGGGAAATCGTACGTAGTTTGGGGCTAAAAAAAGGTCATGTTTATGCACAGGCTATCTTTTTTGCATTGGCATGGGGTGCAATTATTGGCGGGGTAACCACATTGCTTGGTGGTGCGCGAGGTCCTTTGGCTTTGGCATTAAGCAGTGAACTTACAGGACATTCATTTTCATTTTTACAATGGACGTTAGCGGCATTGCCATTGGTGATTGGTGTGTTATCCGTTGCTTTGTATTTATTGTTGCGCATGACTTCATATGTAACTTTGGATTTACAAGCAGTGCGTCAACGCTTTACTCAGCGTCGCCTTGAGTTGGGTGGTCTTGGGATAAAAGGCTGGTTGATGGCAGTGTTAATGTCAGCAACGGTCTTGGCATGGGTGCTTGCAGGGCATGCCAATACACTGGCAAGTATTTCTTTGATTGCTGTTGTATTGATGTTTGCTTTGCGTTTGGTGGAATGGAAAGCGATTGAGCAGCACGTGTCTTGGAGTGTTGTACTCATGTATGGCGGCGCGATTGCGATTGGTAAAGCACTATCTGATACAGGTGCTGCTATGTGGTTGGCGCATAGCCTTATTCCAGGTGATATGGTGGGTTTGGCACTGGTAGCACTGTTGGTATTGATGACGTTATTTTTTACAGAAGGTGTGAGCAATGCTGCCGCTGTTGCCATTGTTTTGCCGATTGCGATGCCAATTGGCATGGCGGCAGGTCTTGACCCTGTAGGTGTTGCGTTAACGATTGGTATTATTGCAGGTTTTGCTTTTATGTTAACCATGGGCACGCCACCCAATGCCATGATTTATGCCAGTGGTTATCTAAATAGTGGAAGCATGCTGCGTTATGGCGCGGTGCTGTCGCTCTCGGCGTTTTTATTGTTTATACTGGTCGCAACCTATTGGTGGCCCGTGGTTGGATTATCATTACTGGAGGTTCAATGAAGCTTTTGATTGATGAGGCAGTGTCATTGTTGCGCGAAGCCAAAGCCCAGCACGGGGATAAGCTGGTTTATTCATGTAGCTTGGGTTCACAGGGTATGGTGTTAATTGATTTGATTTGTCGCAATCACTTAGATATTCGGATTGTAACATTGGATACAGGGCGTTTGCCGCAAGCCACATATGCGCTGATGGATGCGATACGAGAGCGTTATGGCAATGTGCTGGATGTGTTATTTCCTGATTCGAATGCAGTACAAAACATGGTGCATGAGCATGGTGTGAATTTATTTTTGAAGTCTGTGGAAAATCGCAAGTTATGTTGTCAGATTCGTAAGGTGAAGCCTTTAGAAAAAGCCCTGCATGGTATGCAAGCATGGATTACAGGACGGCGTAAAGACCAGGCAAAGAATCGTGCTGAAATATCGCCAGTAGAAGATGATCCTGTGTATGGTTTGAAAAAGTACAATCCGATGCGCAATTGGACAGAAAAAGATGTATGGGCATATATTCGTGAACACGATTTGCCATACAACACATTGCATGATGAGTTTTATGTGTCCATTGGCTGTGAGCCATGTACGCGGGCAATTAGCATGGGAGAAGATCCGCGCGCTGGTCGCTGGTGGTGGGAAAATCAAGATACTTTGGCAGAGTGCGGTCTGCATGTGAGTTCGCTCAAAGCCCCAAAGGGTGAAGGTGAGTCAGGTGATGGAATTTAGGAGTCTATGAAAATGTCAGAACATAAATTAACGCAGCTTAAGGCTTTGGAAGCCGAATCTATTCACATTATTCGTGAAGTGGTGGCGGAATTTCGTAATCCTGTGATGTTGTATTCTGTGGGTAAGGATTCAGCTGTGATGGTGCATTTGGCGCGCAAGGCATTTTACCCTGCACCCTTGCCTTTTTCACTATTGCATGTGGATACAGGCTTTAAATTTAAAGAAATGTATGATTTTCGCGATGCCTTCTGTGAAGAAATCGGTGCCGATTTAATTGTCAAAAAGAATGAAGATGCCATTGCCAAAGGCATGAACCCCAAAGAGTTCGGTGTGGCACGCTGTTGTGGGGCATTGAAAACATCGGGTCTTTTGGCTGCTTTGGAAGAAGGTGGTTATGATGCTGCTTTTGGTGGTGCACGCCGTGATGAAGAGCGCTCTCGCGCCAAAGAACGTGTGTTTTCTATGCGTGATGAGTTTGGGCAGTGGGATCCGAAGAATCAACGTCCTGAATTGTGGAATATTTATAATGGTCGCATCCATGATGGCGAATCGGTGCGTGTATTCCCGATTTCAAACTGGACGGAAATGGATATTTGGTCTTATATTCGAGATGAAGGTATTCCAATCGTACCTTTATATTTTGCCAAAGAACGCCCGATGATTGAACGTGGCAATATGTTGATTCCGTATTATGAAGAAAATAAAGATCAATTGCTTGAAGGGGAAGAGCCGAAGATGATTATGTCTCGTTTCCGTACGTTGGGCTGTAGCCCATGTACAGGTGCTGTGCGCTCTGATGCAACGAATATGGATGAAATTGTGATTGAAGCAGCTGCGGCACGTAGGTCAGAGCGTGAAACACGTATTATTGATCATGGCAGCAATTCTATGGAAGATAAGAAAAAAGAAGGCTATTTCTAGGGTTTTTTAGCCACAGATGAACGCGGATGAACGCAGATGATGGTAGATTTTAATTTATCGGTGTTCATCTGTGTCCATCCGTGGCTAATATAGGTTTAAAGGTGTTGAAATGACTGAATTTAATTTTGAACTAACAAAAGAAATCGAACTATTACGTTTGGTAACAGTGGGCAGTGTCGATGATGGTAAATCTACCTTGATTGGTCGCCTTCTAGTGGATACCAAGGGCGCATTTGAAGATCAGTTGATGGCTGTACGTAAAAAGAAGGGTACTGTAAAAGTATCTTCGGCTGCTGAAATTGATTTGGCAATGTTGACCGATGGTTTATCAGCCGAGCGTGAGCAAGGCATCACCATTGATGTGGCTTACCGTTATTTTGCCACACCGAAACGCAAATTCATCATGGCAGATTGCCCTGGCCATGAGCAATACACACGTAATATGGTGACAGGTTCTTCCACTGCCAATGCCGCAATTATTTTGATTGATGCGCGTCATGGTGTATTGGCACAAACCAAACGTCATACCCATATTTTAGGCTTGCTGGGTATCCCGCACTTGATTGTTGCGGTGAATAAAATGGATTTGGTTGACCATGATCAAGCCACCTATGAAAAAATTAAGGCTGAAATGGCTGAATACTGTGCCAAACAAGGTGTGAAAGATTTAATTTGTATTCCAATGTCTGCGCTGACAGGTGATATGGTATCGGTGCGTGGCGATAATATGGGCTGGTATCAAGGCGAAACATTGCTCGAAACACTTGAATCGATGTCTGTTTTGGATGATTTGGATAGCAAACCATTCCGCATGCCTGTGCAACTATTGAATCGCCCGCAAACAGCCGATTTGCCAGATTATCGCGGTTTTATGGGTACGATTGCTTCGGGAACAGTGAAAGTGGGTGATGAAATTGTCGTCAAACCATCGGGTAAAACATCAACGGTGAAAGAAATTGTGACCTTTGATGGCAATCTTGAAGAAGCATTTGCACCGCAAAGTATTACGATTACGTTGAATGATGAAATTGATGTTTCGCGCGGTGATATGTTGATGCATGTGGGTGAGGAAGATTCCGATACCAAAGCATTGACTGCCAATGTGTGTTGGATTGGTGATGAACCATTGGAAAATCGCAAAAAATACATCATCAAACATGCCGCAAGTCAGATTAAAGCCATGGTTTCTGAAATTAACTTCAAAACCGATATTCATACCTTGGCACATGATGCTGCGGATGAATTGGCGATGAATGAGATTGGTCAGGTCACCTTCAAGCTACAACAACCGCTTCATTACGATAAGTATGCTGATAACCGTACCACAGGCAGCTTTATCATTATTGATAGCTTTACCAACAATACGGTTGGTGCAGGTATGATTGTTTAATAACAGTCTGTACTTAAGCTATATGTCATGTCTTATTGAAAGGGGAGCGAAAGCCCCCTTTTTTTTATGATGAAGCTTGAAGCTCTTTGATTTTCGCCTGTACTCGTTCAACAGTAGCTTTTACCACCATTTTATTATTTACAAATGCCAAACATGCATTGGGGCATTGATTGCGGCAATCACCGATAGAAGTCTCAATACCAGCAGTTGCAAGGTCTTCTGCAAGTTTGTATCCGCCACGCTCACCACATTCAGGGCCAAAACATATTTCTACTTCGGGTTGTTCATTCATGTTTGTTTCAGTGGTCATTATAATGTCCTTCAACAGATGCGATTAACAATTTATTTCCTTCAACTTGATATACGATTCTATCCTTTCGATTAATCCGTACAGACCAAAAGCCTTTGAGCACGCCCACCAGTGGTTTGGGGCGGTGTGAACCTGTAAATGGCTCATGTAGCAGCTTGGCGATGCCAGCAATTACATCATCAAGTAACTTCGGGTTACTGCGGGATAGTTTGGCAATTTGTTGGCGTGTTTGTTTGGATAAATAAGGTTTAAGCATCAAAACTATCGTCATACCCAAGTATTTGTATTGGGTATCTATGGATTCCCGCCTGTGCGGGAATGACAGAAGGAGTCAAAGTAATGCTTCTAACTCTTCTTTATCATTGCTTTCTAGGGCTTGATAGTCGGATGCCGATGTAATGCGTTCTACTGCACCTCTGATATCCGTAACTGCCAAGGTTTCATTGATGGCTTCCCAGTCTTCCGCACCAATCAATACCACATCACCACCTTTGCGTGTAATCAACGCAGGCTCATGGCTTTCACGCACTTCATCGCACAACGATTTAAGATTATTTCTTGCTTCTGAATAACTAATGTTTTGCATATTCAAGTACCTCAACATCTTAATTGTACAATATATTGTCAAAATATCAATTAAACCCTAAAAAGGGTAATTTCCCTTTTGCTGTCCTCATTCCGATGATTGCATAGAGTACGCCCATGTTAATCAAAAAAGATACCCGAACATTATACGAGCGTATGGGTGGTGAAGATAAACTTCGCAGCCTTGTACAAAGCTTTTACCAGTATATGGATGAGCTGAGTGAAGCCAAAAAAGTCCGTGATATGCATGCGCCAGATTTAAAAAGTGCTGAAGATAAACTTTTTATGTTTCTATCAGGCTGGATGGGGGGGCCATCGCTCTTTATTGAGAAATTTGGACACCCTCGCTTACGCCAGCGGCACATCAACTTTGTCATTGATGAATCAGCCCGCGATCAGTGGATGTTATGCATGAAACATGCGCTTGATGATATTGTAGAGGAAAAGGAGTTGCGTGATGAGTTGATGCAAGCTTTGTATGGTGTTGCTGATTTTATGCGCAATAGCGCTTAACTTGGTGTCATTCGGGCTTGGCAGCTTGTTATTTTACAATGATGAATTACCCTTTCATCTGTCTTTTTATCTGGTGGGAGGAATAAGCTGTGTCTTTTACTGAACACCAAGCATTGGTAAAGAAAAATATCGAACAAATAGGCAGTAATATCAATGCATTAAGTAGTAGTTTTTATTCACATCTATTTCGCCTAAACCCTAGTTTGACACACATCTTTCATGGCGGTGTGCCCATACTTAATCGTAAGTTTAATAGCATGTTATCGACGTTTAAAAATGTCCATGATTTACATAAAATATCGGTAGCCTTGGAAGGTATGGCAAAGCGTCATATTGCTTACCATGCAGAGGCATCGCACTTTAAAGACTTCAATCAAGCGCTACTGATGGCACTTGAGGACACATTGCAAGATTCGTTTACACCCGCGCTTAAAGAGGCATGGTCAGATGTCTTTCAAGAGGTTGCTGCTATCATGGTTGAAGTGTTGCGTGATGCGCCAAGTGCTGGAAAAGATAAAATATCTATCAAGCAGCAGAGCACAGCACTTATGGATGAAATTGGTGAGATAGAAGTCGTGACGCGTGTACATCAGCGGTTTTATGATTATATGTATGATGATGATTATATAGGTTTATTTTTTCATCATCGGGCTAAAAAACTTATTATTCGCAAACAAACGGAGTTTATGGTGGCGGCTTTTGGCGGTGAAAACTTATATACGGGTGAGCCGCCTGCTTTTATACATATGCATATGTACATCACCAAAGAAATGTCGGACATTCGTGATGTTTATTTAAGGCGAGCCATTCTCGAAGAAGGTTTAAGTGAAGCGTTGTGTCAACGCTGGTTAGCGGTTGACCATTCATTTCATGCCTCTATTGAGAAGCATAGTATTGATGAATGTGTGATGCGCGTTTGGGGTCAGCATCCTTTTACAGTGAAAAAACCAATACTGTATCAGTCTCCCAAAGCACAATAAAAAAGGGCCAAGCAATGCTCAGCCCCTGTAATTTTACACACTTGTAATCAAGGGCAGTGTGGCTCAACTTCTTCCAGTGTACGGCGAAGAACCGTCCAGCCCATGCCGAGATTGGTCTTTTTGCTGGTAATCAAAACTACCAAAGCATTTTGTTTGCCTGGCACAATGGACATGAAGTGGTACGTGTTATCTGTTGTCATTTGAATTTCTTGGATAGAGCTTTCTTGATTCTCGCCGCGCTGCGTAGCCAATAGCTTTTCGACTGTGCGAACGGTCCTTCCACGGAACATTTCTACAGCGGCAGCGGCAACCGCATCAATATAAGCTTGCGTGAAGTAAGGTACGGTGTGGTGAGCACCAAGCATCAAACCAGAGTCAACATCCACAACAGCGCAACCCAGTGCACCATCCACGGTGTCTACCAGCCCTTTTAGCGTATCATTTAATGACATTGTTCATCTCTCCTTTCCCATCTCTTTCATCTCTCGTTTTGCACGCTATAGAAAAGATTTAGGGCTTTCAGAATAGCAATACCTTTCAAACCCTTAACATGCAACCTGACACCCTACTGGTATTATAAGACAACAGTGTGACGTGAGACACTTTAATGCAGTGATTTTTCTACCGCGTTGCAAATAGCTTTAACAACACTCGCTGCCTTGGCTGGTATTTTTGGTGTTGCAATCAGCAGAAATATGCGCTCGCCGTGAACTTCAAAGTCACGCATCAATAGCAAATATCCTCCAGATTTTGGCACCAAACAAATCAAGCCCATACCATTTTCTAATTTCGCCGCCTTAGCAAGCTGATGGCTGGTATCCATCCAATCAGGCAGCAGTGCTGCCAATTCAAATTGCTCATCAATGCCGCTGTCGCACACGGTTAAGCCTTCAGCATTAACAACAGTTAGCCATTTGAAATCGAAGGTCTCTCTTTGCTTATTTAGATACTCTTGTAAAAGCATAACCTCTCCAGCTACTTATTGAATAGACGGATGAGCGTAGATGAAAAGGCTTGCACCGACAACTTTTATAGATATATTTTTAAGCTATTATTAAACGCGGATTTGAGTGAGTTTATGTTTTACGCTACAGCTTGTTACCTACACAGTTCTTCACCTAAGAAAACAGCCGAATTTTTGGTGAATACACTAGGTTTTGAAATATTATCCACAGACCCCATCCCTTTATTAAGCAATGGCAGCCTATCCTTACGCTTGGTGCGTGGTGAAACACCCGCAATTCTTGAGTTGCAATGCTCTAATATTGAAGCCGACTCCCAAGCTTTGTTGCAATATGCCAATATGCATAAATGTACAGAAATTGTGCGTCATAAGGACTACCTAGAGCAGCATCTTTATTGCGATGTTGGTATTACGCTGATTCTCATCAAACCTTTATCTGAAGATGATAACAATGCACTTCTTCCACTGCCAACCGCTTTATTTTGGCATGGCAGTTTGATTGAGAAGGCTCAATATATTCTTAAATCTACCCCCTTGGCATTTCGTGAGAAAGCCCGTCAGAGCATGGTTGAGAAAGCTGAATATTTAGCGGTTGATGAAGGTGGATTGGAGGCTTTAGAACACCATGTGATGCAAGCTTTTGTTCAGATTACACCGCCTTTTCAACACCAAACCTTATTTGAATCCATGAAAGCGCAAGGTATTGATGCAGATAAATATTTGGATCGATTATCATGGGATGAGGCAACTTGAGACCGTGTTTTTGGAATTTCTCCCCAAAGCCTTGACAAGATAGCTAAATAAATCAAAGTCGACTCTCTTGCTAAGGAGTGACTCTGAATAAGTTTGGATGAAGCATATTGTGGTTTAGAATATTCAAAATCTAGGCGTGAGTTGCATGGAATAGCAAGGCTCAAGCTGCAGAGCTTGGATATTCTGGGGCAAGATGCGATTCATGATTTATTCAGCGCCTCCCTAATGTAGGGTGAATGATTTTATATGATTGAATAAGGGTGTTTATGTATTTAGAAGCCATTGGCGTTATCCAACATCCACGTGCTATTGATACCGCAAGTATTGTAGCTGCATTATCGTCACCTGAAATAGAGTTATCGCATGGTGGAATATTTACGGGTAAACCAAGTACGCGGTTGCATTGTAATCAAGATTATGTTTTAAAGGCACAGCGAAACCTGAACTTCTCATCGCAAGAGTTGGCTCTTGCATGGGCAACAAAGAAGCATGAAAAAGAGCAGGTAAGTACACTCTACTCACCTGAAAAAACATGGTTTGCACAGCAGACAGAAAAGGGCTGGACAGTGGCAAATATATCGCCTCGTTTGCAAACCATTCAGCTCATGCTTGAAAAAGAAAATGCACTTGTAAGCAAGCTGGGCTATTTGGCTGCAATCACCTCTCTCTATCTTACATATGGAGCCAAACACCATGAGCGTTTGGATGAAGGGCTATCCAATTTTGGCATCGATAACAATGGTAAAATGTATTATATTGATGATGATTTTTATGCTTGGGATCACCTTTTATCTTTTGCCAATATGATTGCCTTATGGATACGTTTATTTTCATCATCGTGGTTAGATAACAAAGCATCTTACACACTTKGCAAGGGCATTAAAAAACAGTTGGATGTGTGTTTCTCTGAACATGCGGGCGTTGATTATCCCGCCATTCTTATTGAACATTTAAAGCAACAATTTTTTAATGAGCAAAGCAAAAGCTGCATGTTAAGCATGTGTTCAGCACTCAGCTCGCAAGCAGAAGGTATAAAAACCTCACCTGTAGCACAATCATTGAAGAAAAACACAGTGATTCAATCTGTTGGGTCTTGGTTGAGCGGTGATGAGCCTATTGCAATGATTAGTGATATACATGCTAACCTGCCTGCGTTAAATATTGTATTGAACGATATTAAATCCCTTGGTATTGAGCGTATTCTTTGTTTGGGTGATATTGTGGGGTATGGGCCACACCCTTCTGAGTGTATACAGCTACTACAACGAGCAAACACCTTTGTACTTCGTGGTAACCATGATTATATGGTGGGAAGTGGTAAAGATTTCAGCCACGGAAGCAAATCTAGCTTGCATGTTGCCAAATGGACGATGAGCACTATCAATGCGGATGAGCGCAAGTGGCTAGCAACGCTGCCGCTTCAATTTCGAAACAACGATGTGATGCTTGTTCACGGCGCACCAAGAGATCCAACATTTTTTANTGCTTATGTATATGAGCGAACAGCAGAATCCAACTTGCTTTGGATGCACGAACAAAATTTACCTATTTGTTTTCATGGGCACTCACACCTTCAGGGCATATATACACTTCAATCAGATCAAGTATCGCTTCAAAAAGAGCTAAGCACTTATGCCTTGCAAAATTATACTGCAAGCTTGATCTGCCCAGGTGCTGTTGGTCAACCTCGCAATGGTAATCCTGGTGCCGAATATGCAATTTATAATCCATCTAAAAAGGAAGTTACCTTTAAACGTATGGATTATGACACTTCTTTGGTTACCAAAGATATGCAAAAGTTTAACTTCCCCGACCAGTTAATTACACGCCTAGAACAAGGGTTTTAACAGTTTTGTGATAACGCTAAAGCTTCGAAAACACCTTCAAACCTCGCCGTAAAGTGCTGTGGGCATGACTGTTTAACCAAGCCGAAGCAGGTGATATATAGTGATTCAGGAATTGGTTTATTGCCACGCCTTCATGCGATCAGTTTTTCATTTCACCGTCACCGCCGAGTGTTTGTGTCGGGAGTCTAGCATTCATCATGGTTCCCCGCCTTCCCCCAGGGGATAATCTCTTGCTTCGCAATTCACCTGATCGCGAGAATGATGTCAGGCATGGATATTATTTACTGTCCCACAAGTGATAGCTTTAGGGCACCTCGAAAAACCTTGCACGAGTCAAACGCCGCTATTTTTCGTTCATGGCAAGGCGTGATGAAACGAGTAATAGCAACGCTATTGCTCTTTTTATCCAACGCGGGCAGGGGCAAAAAGAGCAAGTTTGACGAAATAGTGAGGTTTTTCGAGCTGCCCTTTAATTAGAAAAGAGGCATCGTTGTAGCGGCTTTGATCACGTATTTCCCGTTGGGCTGTGCTTTTATTGGCTACTCTTAGAGCCTGTATCTTCCGCTGTGTTGCCTTGTAGTAGTTCTTGCAATTTATCGCTTAGTGCATCGATAGGGTATGGCTTTTGAATAAAGCCTGCCAAACCTTTGCCTGAAAAATGACTGGTTGCATCTTGCTCATTATAACCAGATGATAGAAGGACGCGCACATCGGGATTTATAAGGCGCAACTCTCGGAARCAACTTTGCCCATCCRTTCTTGGCRTRGTCATATCCAATAGGACTAAGCGAATATCATTGTGTTGYTTGCGGTATGCTTCSACRCCTTCTATGCCATCATTGGCCGTGATAACATSAAAGCCGATGTCTTCAAGCATTGCTCTGGCAACGTCACGYAAWGCYTCTTCATCATCAACMACTARAATAGYCCCWGAGCCTTKCCATRCGGATRTTTSTTTYSTTYTCTTTKCTTGGCTGRCWGRGCTTTTGRCTGATATTGGAAAKACAACTTTAATGGTTGTGCCGCTTCCGAGTTCAGAATAAATACGCAAGCCCCCATGATGACCTTTTACAATGCCCAACATAGCACTCATGCCAAGACCACGACCTGTGAATTTGGTCGTAAAAAAKGGGTCAAATATTTTCTTTTGTGTTTCTTTRYTCATGCCAGTTCCTGTATCGGATACTTCCAAGTAGACAAAGTSTCCTGGCTTGAGAGTTTCAGCWGAGATRCARCCATTCAAATAGTCTGCATCAACCTGCATAACACCTGTGCTYACAGAGATGACACCATTTGTATTTTCAATGGCTTCRGATGCATTGGTGATTAAATTAAGAATRATTTGTTTTATTTGYGCTATATCMGCATCAATRGCAGGAATTTTATCATTTAGRTGGTATGTAAGCGYAACATTTTTRGCAATGGAYACATCGATTAAYTTGCACATGGTAGCGACTATYTSAGAGAGGTTGATRGCTTCMACGACAAAYTTCCCYTGRCCTGCATARGCAAGCATTTGRCGGCATAAATCAGCCGCRCTGTGGCTSGCAGCTTCAATAGAACCYAAATATTTTATAGCTTCYGAATTGGGTTCTAGGCGTTTTAAAGCAAGCACTGTATTGCCARGAATGGCGGTGAGTAAATTATTGAAATCATGGGCAATACCACCAGCTAAAATACCCAATGATTCTACTCGGTCTGTATGCTGGAGTTTTTGTTGGATTTTYCGAACGTGTGTTACATCRYGTTGAACAGATGAATAGCCTGTAATATCACCCTGTTCATTCTTGATGGGTGTGATGGAYTGTGTGACTTCATAAAGCTCRCCTGATTTYGTYTTATTGATAAAGTCACCARACCAARTTTTACCTGCATGCAGCTCTTTCCACATATYGAAATAATACTCTKGAGAATGYTSSCCRCTTCTTACAACACTTGGTTTTTTYCCAATAACYTCAYTGGATGTGTAGCCAGTGACTTGCTCGAAGGCTTTATTCACATATTCAATWACRCCATCTTTATCTGTTAAAACAATCARCWCRCCAGCTTGCTCGATGACGGTCACTAATTTGAGYGCGGTTTCATGATCTTTCTTTTGATCTGTGATGTCGGTTGCAATACCGCAAACAGCCTCGACATTGCCCATTGCATCAAATAAAGGAAACTTTAAAGATAAATAGTGCCGCACACCACGCTTATCGGGCACAGTTTCCTCTACGATGCACGGTTTTGCATTGGCAATAACGTTTAAATCATTCTCACATAACTTTTTGGCTGTTTCAGAGTCAAAAATATCGGCAAGTGTTTTACCAATCACATCTGCTTGCTTGATATGAAAGAGTTTTTCATAACATTCGTTAACGAGTATATAACGGCCATTTAGATCCTTGATAAAAATAACGGCTGGAGAATGGTCGAGTATGGATTTTAATAGTTTTTGACTCTCTATCAGGGCCAAATTCTTTTCATGAATGGTGTGGTCTGCTTTGTAAATTGCATTGCTCAAGGCCTGAATCTCGCTTGCTTTCCCTGAGATGCGTGAAAGATCGCTGTCACCATCACCGATGCGCTCTGCCAAGTCTGTAATGTGGCGTAGTGGTATGGATATACGGTAACTTAATGCAAAAGCCAATAATATTGAGAATAAGAGGGCATAAGCCAATGATATAATGGATTGATTTCTAATTTCCTTCAGCGCTTTAGGAATAGATAGGGCATCAAATGTTAGTGCAATATAGCCGATAGTTCGCCCATCGGATGGGTGGTGAATCTCCTGTACAATGCGAATGCTATTGTTGTGCCAAGTAACCCCGAGAGCGGGCAATAGCATCGGCTTCATGACAGGGTGRTCTTTGGGRTTACTGTGAGCCAGRAYCAGYTTGTTTTCGTTTAAAATAGCAAACTCACTCATAAYCATRCGATGATYTTTAAGATAACTTCGCTGGGTAGGAATCATTTGTTTCCAAATTTGAAAGGTTCTTTGGTAGTGCACGGCGTTGCTCACACCCGATGCGATGAGTTGTGTGGATAGGACAGCTTCATTTTCGACCAAAACTGGTAACTGCTTGGATTTATTGTTGTATTCCAGCCAATACACACTACCTAAGATAGTGCTGATGCCTAAAAAACATAAGATGCCAATTTGTGTTGAGAGCTTGTGGAACATAGGGGCTTATTGTAGTGCTTGTAGCATGTCATAAATAGGCTTGTAAAAAGAAGGTTGTTTTATGACAAAGCCATCCAGACCGAGTTGTTGTAAAATTTCTTTTCCTTCAGGGTTATTGGGCATATCAAGTAAGGCTTGTTGCAAACGTGTTATCGTTTTGTGCGATACCAAACGTCCAGCAACAATTGGTGTGAACGGAAACGGCCCCAACTTTTCTAATACAAGTAATTTATCTTTTGTATCAGGGTGTAGTTTTAAATATTGGGCAAATACATACTCATCAATACAGGCGACATCAGCCAGACCCGCCAGTAGTGCTTCAATTGAATATTCATGGAGTCCCGTAGGCATCAGATAACGAAAGTGAACGTTAATATCAATGCCTTGTTGGTGCAGAGCATACGAAGGAGCAATAAAGCCTGAATTGGATCGTGGGTCAGAGTAGGCAAAAACGCTGCCTTTAAAATCATTGAGTGTTTTTTCATGCCGTTCTGAGCGTGTGACTACGAGCGCGTGATAAGTTGGCTCGCCATTGAATAGCGGGACTGCGATTAACTGCTGTTGATCACTTGCATGATCTTCAATAAAAGGAGCGCCACATGTCCACGCCAAACATTCTGGATGCTCGCGCAATGTATTGGATAAACTTTGATAGCTTTCGGCATACTTTACAGCAAGCGGGTAATCAGCTTGTTTTGATAGCCATGTTGCAAATCTTACCGACAGTTTATTGCTTCCTTGCTCCAGCATCACGCCGCTGAGCACCATGGTAGCTTGTGGCTGTTCGGCAGAGACCTGCAAAGGAAGGAGGCATAGAAGCAGTGTGGCAATAAATTTTAGCATGGTTCCTCCTTTCTGGCTCTTCTTCGGTGTGAACAACCTTATTATTTCAAGCTTTTAGCTGCCTGTGCCACGCGGTTTACAGCATCTTCTTTAATTCCGGGGACATAATTCCGGGGACACAATACATAACTATTCACTTTTCCGTTTCATCCCCTTCTTTGGCCCCGGCTTTTTCCTACCAAGGCTGCGCCCCACAATCGCCGACATACGTTCAACAAATGCATTCTCCCCCAAAGGTCTGCCAGTTCGCTCATGCATACGAAGCGCATCAAAGGCTTCCTGGCTGCCGCTCGCCAATAGTTCCGACCAATTCGAAACACGATCCAACATCGGCTTCACCTTCACCAACCCATCATCCTTACCAACAAGGTGTGCCTTTGCACTGCTCCAGCGGTAAGTCTCCGCTCTTTTTACCAGCTTGGCACGCACAGGGTTTAGCTCAACATAGCGAACCGATGCCAAAAGGTAGTCCTCATCCATTGGAAACGAAGCAAACCGCCCTTGCCACAGATAACCTTTCCAGCCTTTCTTGAAGTTAATATATCGCGTAAAGCGGCGATGCGCTTCTCCAATCCCATGCGCAAGGCTTTTTTCATCCTCTGGCACAGCAATTAAATGAACATGATTCGGCATCAAACAATACGCCCATACCTCAATGCCAGATGACAAGCACCACTCATGCATCAATGACAGGTAAGTCTCATAATCTTCATCATCAAAAAAGGTCTCCATACGCCGTACACCGCGTTGGGTAATATGATGAGGAATACTCGGAATAACGACTCTTGCCATGCGTGCCATCAAACAAATTTGAGCTAATCTCGCTCATTTGTCAATAGTTATGTATTGTGTCCCCGGAACTTATATTGTGTCCCCGGAACTTATGTACAGTCTCAGATTTACAGACTCCCTGACCCCGGGGATTCTTTTTTTTATATTTTCGTTCCACATTCTTTGCATGCAAAAATAGCCCTCCAATCAATGACCTCATAAGTTATATCCCTACAGTATCTATCAATATCGCAGCCCGCACAAAAAAATGTATTATCTACTGATTGCGGTGGTAAATATACAAATGGACTACCCCATATTACCTTAGAATACCTTAAAAAACCTAAGTTCTCTAAATTAATTATAAACCCTTGAATTATATCCCATGCTCTTGGCATCGAAGCTTCATTTTTTATACCTATATGGCTGGCATAACTCACTGTTTCATAAAAAGGTTGAGGTTTGATTCCGTTTCTCTTTAAGAATTTAATAATCATTACTATAAGTTCCTTCCTATTCTTATAGTTGCGCCCCATCTGAAGGTAAACAAACTTCAAGAAAACAATGGATTGCCAAAACCTGTAATCACAATTGTACATGCAAATACAATCAGCCTGACATTTATTACAAGGTGCCCATTTCAAAAAGAAAGGAGCTTCATTTATTGAAGATATTTTAAATATATCACTTATTTTTTTCCAAAGTGGGTGTAAATAGACTTCTTGTTCATATTTTCGTTGAATATCAGGAATATTTGAGATAAATGCCTCATAATCTTGTACAGCTTTTTCAACTTGGGAAACAAGCTTTAATTTTTCAAGCTCCTTCTTTCTTTCTTTACGCTCCCTAATTTCTATCTCATCTGCCTTAACACGCTCAATTATTGTATTTTCCTGCTCAACTCTTGCCTTTAATTCCGTTTTAAGGTCATTTTTTAAGAGTTGTTCTTTTTTATTAAATACCCACGTAGAGTTTTTTCCTGATAACACATAGTCTTCAACTTCTTTCCAACCGACACTTCGCGGTACATTTGATAAGTCAATTTCGATTGTACTCAAGTTGCGTTCTTTTATCCTATTGAGCTTTTCCTCATCTATAAAGTGAGTAACAGCAACTTCAACCAACAGCTCCTTACCTTCAATGTCTAACATGACATCAGCGCGAATGTTGCCATAGCTTTTTTCAATAATTGTGTTATTTATTTTATAATTTTTTCTTGCATCAACTAGCTTCTTAGAAGCCCTATGGGTATGCCCTAAACTATCACAAGCATCAACTTCAACCCTTAAGTTAGGCAGCTTTATTTTTACAGCTTTTGAAAGAACTTTTTTTGCTGCAAGGTGCAGTGCTGACTCTAATGCTTGCACACAGTTTTCTTCAAACTGGTGAGAAAAATAATGCCTTTTAATTTTCCCCTGATTAGCGCGCAGCTTACCACCACAAGCAGGGCAGTTGCACCCACACTTGTCACCTCGCGAAACTTCATCAACATGAACGATGCGCCCTTCTTGAATCGCAAACGTTAAAATTGCTTGCACAGTTTAACCTTTAAATCATGTTGCTAGAGATACTGAAGCTTTCGCCACACGGCTTACCGCATCTTCCAGCGTATCTTGTGAAACAGCATACGAGAAACGAATTTGCCCAGGTGAGCCGAAGGCTGTGCTAGAAACAACCAATGAAGCGCACATTTTTGTTGGGTCAGTTATTTGTACGTGCACCGACCAACAATCCATTCACACTTAAATCTTCATCAAGGTTAGGCCAATGAATACCTTCGCCATCGCCCAATAATTCCCAATGATTTAACTCTTCTTGACTGGCTTTTGCCAAACGCGGGAACCAAACCAAAGGCGCTGAAATTTTGCGACCATCAACAAGCTCGACAATAAGCTCGCTTTCGGTACACATGATATTTTGAGCTTGTGCATGATATTCAACTGCCAAAGTATTCATTCCAAGCCTCCATAAAAGTGTCTTGATGTTCATTCACCAATAGTTGCAGTTTTCTTAAATCTTTGGGAGAAAACCTTGTAGACGCAGCCAATGCTACTGGATGCAACCAAAATTTTGCCAGCATATTATCCTTTTGTATATGAATATGCGCAGGCTCATTGCTCTCATTACTATAAAAGAAGAAACGAAATGAGCCTATCCGTAATATGGTTGGCATAGTTACCTTAAAGCACTCGCAGCTTCCGCTACACGATTCACCGCATCTTCAAGCGTATTTTGTGAAACAGCATACGAGAAGCGAATTTGCCCGGGAGAGCCAAAGGCTGTGCCAGGAACAAGGGCTACACCTGCGGCTTCAAGCAACCATTCACACACCACCACATCATCAGTCAGCGTTAAKCCTTCWGGCGTGGTTTTGCCMAGCCAATCGSTGATGSTTGGGAAYACATAAAATGCACCATCAGGTGTGATGCAATCCATACCATCAATAGCATTTAGGGCATTGACCAACCATGTGCGGCGGGTTTCGTAGGTGCGCACCATTTCATCAAGCTCATCGGTTGGTCCTTGAAGGGCGGCTAAAGCTGCTTTTTGGGCAATGGATGATGGGTTGGATGTGCTTTGCCCTTGAATCTTGCTCATGGCTTTAATCAAATCCACAGGGGCGGCACAAAAACCAATGCGCCAACCTGTCATACAATAGGCTTTGGATACGCCGTTGAGTGTGACCGTTCTATCAATTAAATCAGGGTTCACTTCCGCAAATGTGGCGAACTGTTTGCCATCAAACATAATTTTTTCATACATATCATCGGTGGCAACCACAATATTCGGATGTTTGCGAATCACTGCGCCCAAAGCTTTCAAATCATCAGCGGAATATGCCATGCCTGTGGGGTTGGATGGGGAATTGAGGAACATCATCTTGGTTTTGGGTGTAATCGCAGCTTCAAGTTGTGCGGCAGTGAGTTTGAAATCCGCATCAGCAAGACATGCCACAATCACAGGTTCGCCTTCTGCCAATAGCACCATATCAGGGTAAGACACCCAATAAGGGGCTGGGATAATCACTTCATCGCCTGCATTGATGATTGCCATCAATAGATTATAAATGCATTGCTTACCACCTGTGGAAACTAGGATGTTTTCAGGGGCATAATCCAAATTATTATCGCGTTTGAATTTGGCTGCGACTTCTTTGCGTAGCTCAGGAATACCAGGCACTGCGGTATAACGAGTGAAACCTTCTTGAATCGCTTTGATACCWGCATYMGCAGCMGCYTTTGGYGTATCAAAATCAGGCTCGCCTACGGAAAGRCTGATGATRTTTTTGCCCGATGCTCGTARTTCAGCGGCTTTGGCTGTGATGGCAAGGGTTGCCGATGGTTTAACTTTTTGAAGGCGGTTGGATAATTGAATAGTCATGCTGGCAGTATGTCAGAAATTGGCTTATCAGGCAAAAATCAGCCATCATACGTAGTGGGCACTTGGTTGTTGTTGAATTGCACGGGCATAGCCGTGTTTTTATAAAACTTAGTGATGGAGACGATGGATGATAAGAGGTCTGGTTTTTGGATTGTTGCGTTGGCTTTTACGGTTAATGTATCATGTTGAGTTGAAGGGCATGGAGCACCTGCACAATGTGGGTGATCGAGCTTTGATTGTTGCCAATCATACATCTTTTTTGGATGCGATTTTATTGTCTGTWTTCCTGCCTGAAGATATTGGTTATGCCATTCATAGTAGCTATTATAAGAAATGGTGGATGCGCCCTTTAAGACGTTGGACACGGCTTTTTGCCGTTGATCATGGCGATCCTATGGCGATGAAAAGTTTGATTAAACATGTCAAAGAAGGGCATAAAGTAGTCATTTTTCCAGAGGGGCGAATTACGGCTACAGGCTCTTTGATGAAGGTTTATCCAGGTCCTGGCATGGTGGCTGATAAAGCCGATGCGGATATTTTGCCAATTCGTATTGATGGCGCACAATATACACCATTTTCACGTTTGCGCGGACAAGTTCGTTTGCGTTGGTTTCCCACCATTAAACTAACGATTCTGCCAGCCCACCACTTTGATTTTCCTGAATCATTGAATGGTCGCGAGCGTCGCCGTGAGGCGGGGCGTGTTTTATCTGAAATCATGACTGAAATGGTTTTTGAAACCAGTCATTACCACCGTCGTATTTGGGATGCGATTACAGAAGCTGCTTACACCCATGGTTCTGATCATTTGGTATTGGAAGATTTGGAGCGCACGCCGCTTAGTTATAAGCAGTTGATTTTACGTAGCTTTTTATTGGGCAATCTTTTTCGCCATGAAGCCAAACAAGGGGAGCGTGTGGGTGTTTTGTTGCCCAATGTTTCATCGTGTGTTGTGACTATCTTGGGTTTGCAGTCGCGTGGCATCGTGCCAGCCATGCTTAACTATACGATGGGAGCAAAAGCTGGTGTTGCGGCACTTGAAACAGCGATGCTCAAAACGATTATTACATCGCGGGCTTTTATTGAGAAAGCCAAGCTGGAAGAATTGTGTGAAAGCTTAGGCAAGCATGCAAATATTATTTATCTGGAAGATTTCCGCGAAAAAATAACACTCACAGGGAAAATATCAGCGTGGCTGGCAGCACGTAATCCTGAACGAAGTATCAGGCGGCGATTGAAAACAGTGAAGCCCGATGATGAAGCGTTGGTGCTTTTTACATCAGGCTCGGAAGGACTCCCCAAGGGTGTGGTATTATCGCATCAGAATATTTTAGCCAATGTTGCACAGTTGGCATCACGCTTTGATTTTACCAGCCGTGATGTGTGTTTTAATGCCCTGCCAGTATTTCATTCATTCGGCATGACAGGTGGGGTCTGGTTGCCATTGGTGCTGGGGATGAAGGTGTTTTTATACCCATCACCTTTGCATTATCGGGTGATTCCTGAAGTGGTTTATGATGTCAATGCTACGTTGCTATTTGGCACGAATGTGTTTCTCGCGGGTTATGCCAAGCATGCCCACCCGTATGATTTTTATTCATTGCGTTATGTGGTGGCTGGGGCTGAGAAGTTGCAGGATGAAACACGCCAGTTATGGATGGAGAAATTTGGGCTGCGTATTTTTGAGGGTTATGGTGCGACAGAAGCCAGCCCAGTGATTGCAGCCAATAGCCCGATGCATTTTAAAGTCGGTAGTGTGGGTTACTTCTTACCCAGTATAACGTATAAACTGGAAGAGGTTGCAGGCATCAAATCTGGGGGGCGTTTGTGGGTGAAAGCTCCGAATGTTATGGCAGGTTATCTGCTGCATGATGAGCCAGGTGTATTACAAGCTCCTGAAGATGGTTGGTATGACACAGGTGATATTGTACGTGTTGATGAAGATAATTTTGTGCATATCGAAGGGCGCTTAAAACGCTTTGCCAAACTTGCAGGGGAAATGATTTCATTAACGGCGGTAGAAGAATTGGCTAGCTTGTGTTGGCCTGAATATATGCACGTCGCATTGGCGGTGAGTGATGCCAATAAAGGCGAGCAAGTGGTTTTGATGAGCACATACAAAGATGCTGAGCGCAAACCTTTGCAGGTCTGTGCAAAAGCACAGGGTATCAATGAATTACATGTGCCACGCCAATACGTGTATGTGGGTGAGATTCCACTTTTGGGTACTGGCAAAGTGCATTACCCAGCAGCCCAAGCATTATTGGCAGAGATGATGAAAGAGACTCCATGAGTGAAGTGTCGCCGTGCTCTGATGTACCCCAGAAAGTAAACCCCGAACTTAAAAAATTATTACTGGCACAATTTTTAACGGCGCTAGCTGATAATGCGATTTTGTTTGTTGCCGTAGCTATGGTCATGCAGGGCRCATTGCAAGGTGCGTGGTATGTGTCTGCCTTGCAGGGCTGTTTCTTGGTAGCGTTTGTCGTGTTAGCGCCTTGGGTGGGGGTGTTTGCAGACACGCGCTCCAAGCCGCAAGTATTGATGCTGGCAAACCTTCTCAAAGCGTTGGGGGCAGGTTTGATGTTAATCGGTGTGCAGCCGTTGTTTGCTTATGCCGTTGTGGGYATGGGGGCGGCSATGTAYAGCCCTGCAAAATATGGYRTTTTGCCCGAATTGGTAAAGGGTGATGATGCCTTGATGAAAGCCAAYGGYTGGGTSGAAGGYAGTACCATTGTAGCGATTTTATTGGGCATGGTGTTGGGGGCAGCTGTTGCAGATCATTCCATTACKGGGGCGCTTGCTTGTGTGTTTGYGATTTAYCTTATATCTGCGRCGGTAGCAAAATGGATGCATCATTTRCCCGCAGCACACGATAAAAAAGGCGTGGATGATGGTATATGGTCAAGYTTTAAATCGACCATCATAACACTGCTTGAAACACCGCGCGCTCGTTTTGCAACCTTGGGAGTGAGTCTATTTTGGGCTGCTGCGGTGATTTTACGCTTGGTGATTATTGCATGGGCACCTGTGGTGCTGCTGCTTTCAACGAGTACGGATATTTCCTTGTTAACCTTATTTATTGCCTTGGGTATTGCTGTAGGTGCATTGCTTGCGCCGCGTTTGATTCCAATGGTCCATTTAAGAAGGGCGCGTTTGGCGGCTTATGGCTTGGGTATTAGTGTGCTATGCTTAACCTTTGTAAGCGATATTTGGACAGCACGTTTTGTGCTATTTGTAGCAGGCGTGTGTGGCGGCTTGTTTGTTGTGCCAATCAATTCGGTATTGCAAGATATTGGACATCGCTCGGTGGGTAGTGGGCATGCAGTAGCTGTGCAACATTTCTTTGAAAATGTTGCGATGCTTACAGTGATATTGCTTTATACATGGGCGATTGCCTCAGGCGTGGAAGCAGTCACGCTGATGTGGTTTTTGGGGATAACGGTATTATTATTTACCATGATTATTGCACGTTTTTTACCTGAAAAGAAGCACTGAAATTTTGGAGAGCATCTTCTTTATAGAGGTGAAATAGTAAGGGGGGCTTGTTATGTTTGCATTGGTGATGCTGTTTATCGTATTTGTTGTTGCTCTTTTGGGTCGGCAACATTTTTTTGCAACACGCTTAAAAAAAGAAATGCCTATATGGGTTGAACAGGGTTGGGTTGAACAAGCAGGCGCAGAGAACATTTTAATGGCAGTGGCAGGTAATCAGAAACATGGCATTTCTACCGCTTTTTCAATATTGGGTGTGCTGTTGTTTGGTGCTGGTGTGATTAGTTTCGTTGCATCGAATTGGGATGAAATATCAAAATTTATCAAACTGGTCATTCTATTTGTGTCGATGTGGGCTGCATTTGCAGGGGCTTTATGGTGTCGTTTGCGTGATAGTTATGCTTGGTTGAGTGAAGCGATATTATTGCTTGGGGTGATTCTTTTTGGCGTAAATATTATGCTGATAGCTCAGATTTATCATATTGATTCACATTACCCAGATGGTGTGCTCGTTTGGGCATTGGGTGGTCTATTGGTTGCATGGCTGATGCAATCCAAGCCATCTTTCGTGGCGAGCAGTCTGCTTATGATGTTATGGACAGGTATGGAATCCTTTGGKTTTGGTRATTTTCATTGGCAGTTYATGCTGGTTTGGGCTTTTCATGTGGTGTTATTGGTGCGCTATCATTGGCATGGCTTGAGCCACTTGTTGGCAGCGGCATTTTTACTGTGGACGGCATTTTCATTTTTTAGTTTGTTGCAGATGTCTGATTATTCCAATGTGGTGTATCTAACACAAAGCTATTTTATTTTTTATCTGATTCTATTTTTGTTGGGTATGCATTTACAGTTAAAAGAAATGACAGAGCACTATGGCGAAATTATACAAAAATACACGGCTATGGTCGCGCTTGCTTGTTTTTATATTCTGACATTCCCAGATTTTTTACAGGGCAACCATTGGGCCGCTGGTTCACACGCTCTTCGCGCTCCAGCAGATAACCTATGGCTTTGGATAACAGCTGAATTGTTCCTTGTTTTAATGTGCTTGGCGCTTTGGCATCGAAAACGAACATTGCAAGAGCATACACGGCAGGCACACCATATATGGGGGTTTATTTTATTGGGCGTTAGCATGCTTGTCATGGTAGTGAATATGCTGGGTTTTGTTGAAGGCTCTGTGGTTGCAGTGATGTTTAATGTGATTTATTTTGCCATGCTAATTTGGTTAATATTTTTTGGTATGCATACAGCTAACAGTCCGTTGGTGAATATATCGTTTATGTTTTTTGGTGTGACCTTATTAAGCCGTTATTTTGATACATTTTGGGAACTTCTTGATCGTTCGTTATTCTTTATGGCGGGTGGTGCGCTGCTGATTATATTGGGTATTATTTTGGAGAAAAAACGCCGTAAAGTTGTGGCTGGGATAACCCATAAAGACAAGGTTGTAGAGGAGGGCTTATCATGAATCAGAGTAAAGCTATATTGATCATTGTTGTTGTTCTAACCCTAACTTTGGTGGGCATGATTGCGAAAAAACAATATACGCTCAATACAGGTGCTTTGGTGGTTTTAAAAACAACACCTGTGGATCCACGATCGTTGTTTCGTGGTGATTATGTACGCTTAAATTATGCTATTAGTCGTTTAAATGTTAATCAGTTTCCTTTATTACATGAGCTGGAAGAGCATGATCCAGTGTTTGTGGCATTAAAAAAACAGGGTGTGTTTTGGCAGCCTATTGCTGTATTTAAAAGCATGCCAGAAGCTGAAAATGATACGGTGGTTATCAAAGGTTATATCAATTCGTCATCACGTGGGGGTTGGAACGCTCAAGTTTCTATCCGATATGGCATAGAGAATTATTTTGTACCTGAGGGTGAAGGGCGTGATTTGGAGGGTTTAAGGAATCAAGGCAATATATCCATGCGGATTGCAGTCGATGGATTTGGAAATTCGGGGATCAAGGCTGTATTGCTTAACGGCGAGTCGATTTATGTAGAGGCATTATTTTAAATAAAGCACAACACCTTTAAAACAGTAAGGCTATGTGATGCGCAATATTTAGGACTTTTTAATGTTCACTAGGTATCATGCCGTTTTTTGTGAGTCAACGTTGCTTTGGAGTGCTTAGTGCCTGAAAATATTCGTGAAATTCCGTACAACTATACATCCTATTCTGATCGTGAAATTGTTAAACGATTTTTAGGAGAAGCGTTGTGGGATGATTTGAATGTATTGCGTGAGCAGCGCCGCACAGGACGTTCGGCACGCATGTTGTTTGAGATTCTCGGCGATGTTTGGGTGATTGAACGCAATGTCTTTCTGAAAAATGATTTGCTRAAACAYCCRAAACGTGTRAARCAAATGCGTCAGCGTCATCAAGAACGTTTGMARCGYATTGCCAGTGGTGCGGCGGATAATCCRCGSGCRCTGAAGGTRGAAGCTTGTACCGAACGYATGCTCAATGAKTTTTATGCATGGTTTGATGAAGARCCCAAAAAACGYCGTAAGACCAAAAAGATTTTAKCAAAATATATACACCCGAATAAYATCCATTTTGATGCTTTTACTTTAAGTCATCAYGCCACCGATGCCACCGATTGGCGTTCGCATACACCCTTTTGTGTATTAACGCCTGACACCCCTGATGAAATCCCTGGTTTGGTACGTGCTATTGCGGATATGGGTTTGGTGATTATTCCGCGTGGTGGTGGTACTGGTTTAYGTGGTGGYTCTGTACCATTATCYGACAATACTGTGATGATTAATGTCGAAAAATTTGATCATATTGGYAAAGTTGAAACACGAAATATTGGTGAGAAAGGCGAAGTAAGCACCATTACAGCATGGGCTGGCGCGGTGACTGGTAAAGTGATGGAAGCCTCCAAACCACATGTGTTTGCAACCGACCCGACCAGCCTTTGGGCGTGTACGATTGGTGGTAATGTTGCTTCCAATGCAGGTGGTAAACATGCCGTTATTTGGGGTACATGTGTTGATAACCTTCTTGGCTGGAAGATGGTSACACCCGATGGTAACTGGTTAGAAGTAGARCGTTTGAACCATAATATGGGCAAGTTGCATGATGAAGATGAGGTGTCATTCAAAGTCACGCGCACATCGGGCAAAGATGGTAGTTTTATATCTGAAGAAGTGATGGATATTGCAGGCTCAGTTTTTCGTAAAGAAGGGCTAGGCAAAGATGTAACACGCAAAGCTATGGGCGGTTTGCCGGGCATTCAAAAAGAAGGCACGGATGGTTTTATTACTGAAGCAACGTTTATATTACATCGTGCCTATGATGTAACACGTACAGTTTGTTGTGAATTTTTTGGGCAGGTACTTGATGATGCCACCAAGGCTTTGGTGGGTATCAAAACCCATGTTGATGCGATGGATGGGGCTTATATTGAAGGTTTTGAGCATTTTGATGAAAAATATGTCAAAGCCATCAACTATGCGAGCAAATCAACCCGTAGGGAACGTCCGCGTGTGGTGTTGTTGATTGATATTTCAGGGGATGACGAAGCCGCAGTGGCGCAGGCATGTTCGGATATTTGTAAGATTGCTTCGCAGGGTAATGGTGAAGGTTTTGTGGCGATTTCGAGTGAAGACCGTGGTCGTTTCTGGGGTGATCGCGGGCGTATGGCAGCCATTGCCAAGCATACCCGTGCCTTTAAAATGAATGAAGATGTAGTGATTCCACTGCCACGGTTATCTGAATACAATGATTATGTTGAGCATTTGAATATTGAAAATTCTATTGCTAATAAACTCGATATTGTTGAGGCGGTGCGGGATTACCTTGCTGAAACCAAACATCGATTAAATTCAGACAATCAATTGATTCGTGAAGAGCTGAGTCTTGAAGATGATGTATTTTTAGAAGATAAGATTGATCAATGTCTGCAAGTGGTGGAAACGGTTGCGCAGAACTGGTTGCGTATGCTTAAAGGCTTGGATGAACCAGCCAAAGATGTGGCTGATTTGATTGATGCTAACATGGGTGAAGCGACGTATAAAAAGACCGAATCATTGTTCCGCGTGATTCAACGTGGTGATGTGCGTATTTCATACCGTAAAGAGGTGGAAGCACCAATTTTGGATCATTTGCGTGGTAATGAAACGCTGTTGGAAAAAATCAAAGCCACCCATCAACGGGTATTATCCAGCCGTGTTGTTGTCGCGACACATATGCATGCTGGTGATGGCAATGTGCATACCAATATTCCTGTAAACTCCAATGATTACATGATGATGCGTAGGGCTCATCATGTGGTTGAAAAGGTGATGGCGAAAGCCGAAGAGCTTGGTGGGGTGATTTCTGGTGAACATGGTATTGGTATCACCAAGCTTGAATATTTGAGTGATGAAGTATTGCAGGAAACAGCTGCGTATTTGAAAAAAGCCGATCCTGATGATGTCTTTAACCGTGGCAAACTACAGCCTGGTTTGGATTTAAGTCTGACGTATACACCAAGTTTTAATTTGCTTGAGCATGAAGCAGTGATTATGGAAGCCGCCGATTTAACCGAGCTTTCTGAAGAAATCTCACCTTGTTTGCGTTGTGGTAAATGTAAACCAGTGTGTAATACGCATTTTCCGCGTGCCAATATGCTCTATTCACCGCGCAATAAAATTCAGGCATCGGGTGCGATTATTGAAGCTTTTTTGTATGAGTCACAAACAGGTAGCGGTATATCCTTTGAGCAGTTTGAAGGCCTGCATGATGTGGCTGATCACTGTACGATTTGTCATAAATGTGAAGCGCCATGCCCTGTGAATATTGATTTTGGTGTAGTGACTGAAAAAATGCGTGCTTTGCTCAAAGATAAGGGGCAAAAACGTTTTAATTTGGGTGCTAAGCTGGCAATGTCATTCCTAGTGATTAAGAATCCAGATGCTGTACATATTATGCGTGAAGTAGTCATTCGTTGGGGCTATGCGGGTCATCGTTTGTTGCATAAGGTGGCGAAAATAGTTGGTCTGGTGAAAGCTGTGCCTGCTGCCAAACGCAATTTGGATGGTGTGCAAGCACAGCTCATTAATTTTGTGGAACGACCTTTACCAAGTCTTCCATTGAGCACCACACGCCAGCAACTGGGTATTGAATCACGCGATAAAAATATGATTCCAATTCTGCGTGACCCTAAAAAAGCCAATGGTCGGGCAGTGTTTTATTTTCCAGGTTGTGGTTCAGAGCGTTTGTTCTCGCAAGTAGGTCTGGCGACGCAGGCGATGTTGTATGATTTGGGTTTGAATGTGGTCTTGCCACCATCGTATTTGTGCTGTGGTTATCCAAGTACAGCATCGGGCGACCATGCCAAGGGTGATCAAATTACCTATGATAACCGTGTATTGTTTCATCGCTTGAAAAATGCCTTGTCCTACCTTGATTTTGAGGCGGTCGTGGTATCGTGTGGTACATGTTATGATCAATTGACCCGCTATCAGTTGGAAGAAGTCTTCCCTGGAGCACCATTGATTGATATTCACGAATACTTGATGACGCAAGGTGTGAGTGTGGATGCTGCTGATGGTGTGCAGTATATGTATCATGAGCCATGCCATACACCGCTCAAACGTCATGGTTCAGAAGCTGCGATTGAGTCTTTGTTAAGCAAACCATCGGTGGAATCGGAAGATTGCTGTGGTGAAGCGGGCACATTGGCAGTTGCACACCCTGCGATTTCTGGGAAAATAAGGTCGCGCAAAGAAGAGCGTATGACCGAGGCTAGTGAGGCGTTGACGGAGCTGGGTGAAGGTACGCAGAAGATTCTGACTTCTTGCCCATCTTGTTTGCAAGGTTTGAATCGTTTGGAAGGCGAAAGCGGCGTTGAAGCTGATTATATTGTGGTGGAACTTATCAAACAGTTGCATGGTGATGATTGGCAGAAGAAGTTTGTGCAGAAAATCAAAGATGGTGGTATTGAACGCGTTTTGATGTAAACACCACAGTTTATTGACTTGTATAGACCCTGTCCTTATTATGTACGGAGTTGCAGTACGTTATATGGGTGATTGATATGAATAGTATTAGTGTAAATAAATTTAGAGAGAACATTAAATCATTTGTCGAACAAGTCGTTAGTGAGCATTTACCGCTTAAAGTAACACGCAGAAGTGGTGATGATTTTGTCGTTTTAAGTGCAGACGATTGGGAGCGCGAGCAAGAAACATTATATGTTTTACAAAACAATGATTTAATGAAGCAGATTGCGGATTCAGTTGCTACACATGCAGAGGGCAAGGGCTATAAGCCTACGGCAGGGGAGCTAGATGAGATCGTTGGTCTTTGAAGGTAATACTTGGTCTGCCTACGAAGAACTTAGACTAAAGGATAAAAAGCTACATAAGGCACTTTGTCGTTTATTGAAAGAGATGCTCCGTGATGACCCGCGTACTGGAACTGGAAAACCTGAGCCATTAAAACATAACCTATCTGGTTTGTGGTCTCGTCGCATAAGTCAGAAAGACCGTGTCATCTATAAATATGATAAAGATTACATTTACATCTTCGCCATTGGTGGGCATTACAATCAATTTTAAACTGATATTTGTTTGAATTCACCGGTTTCTAAAGCGTTGTTTTATAGGTATTTCTCAGTATATTTTGGTTGTAATAGGTGATAGAAAATCCGCGAATCAAGCCCTGACCCCGTTTTCGCTCTGACCCCGTTTTCGCTGTAAAATCCAATGGTAGACCCCGTTTTCTCCGTTTTCTCGTTTTCTTTGCTTCATCACCTCTTCTTACCCAGAATAAAGATGCCAGTCATGACCAATGCCGCTCCCAAGATTTGGGCTGTGGAAATCGCCTCATTTAAGAATACAGTGGCCATTACAATGGTTGCAATAGGGCCCAAACCACCAATGATGGATGTCTTGCTGGCACCAATATGTTGAATCGCTGCTGCCAATAAAAATGCAGGAATAACGGTTGAAAATACAGCCATAGCCAAGCCATAGCCATAAACTTCTAAGGGCTGCTCAAATGCGCTCATATCACGAACAAGTGCAAAATGGATAAACACAGCGATGCATGAGACGATCATGGCATAAGCGGCAAAGCGTCGCGCCCCGACCTTGGGTATTAATTCGCCACTACCAACCAAAAATATGGAATAGCTCAATGTCGATGCAAATACCAATGCGGAACCAAGTAAAACATGTTCGGTGGCAATTTGGATGTCGTTAAACATAGCTAAAGCGATGCCTGCATAACTTAAAGCCAATGCAATATAGGCTTCTTTTTGAATCTTTTTGCCAAAGAAAAAAGAGGATAAAATAACAACCATTGTTGGGTAAATGAATAAAATCAATCGCTCTAGACCCGCGCTGATATAAACCAAGCCCATAAAATCCAACAAACTTGAAAGGTAATAACCAATCAAACCCATCAATATGATAAGAGCCATATTTTTATGGCTGATACGGCGTTTCTCTTTACGCTCCTCAAGATATGCGATGATTAAAAAGAAGGGTAAGGCAAACATCATACGAAACATCAATAAGGTGATGGTATCGACGTTGTATGTGTAAGCTAATTTGACAAAGATTGCCTTTGCAGAAAAGCCAAGTGCGGCTCCTATAGCAAAAACAAATCCTATTAGAAGT
>NVTQ01000109.1 GCA_002401635.1 Pseudomonadota bacterium | reverse complement strand
ATCACCCATGGAGAAGAAATGCCATTGGCTCAAGCACTAAAAAGCGGACAGTTCTATTTTGGGGAAAAGAGGACATTTCTACTTTGCGTTGACAGTATTGTTGCCAGCTTCTTTTCTGGATGCTTTTTGGGCGCGCTTGTTGTAAAGTTTTCGCATGTCTTATTTGGTATTGGCTCGACGCTGGCGGCCACAATGTTTTGCTGATCTTGTGGGTCAGGATGTGGTGGTTCGCACCCTTAAAAATGCTTTAAGCTCGAATAGTTTGGCGCACGCCTATCTGCTTACGGGTATTCGTGGTGTTGGCAAGACGACAATTGCTCGTTTGATGGCAATGTCGGTGAATTGTGCCAATCAGAATGATGGCGAACCGTGTGGCAAGTGCGATGCATGTACTGCGATTGCGGCTGGTAGTCATTTGGATGTGCAGGAGATGGATGCCGCCAGTCATACGGGTGTCGATGATATGCGCGAGATTCTCGATGGTGTGCGTTATCCACCCGTGAGTTTGCCGTATAAAGTTTATATTATTGATGAAGCGCATATGCTTTCAAAATCAGCCTTTAATGCTCTTTTGAAGACGCTTGAAGAGCCGCCTGCGCAAGTTCTATTTATTTTAGCAACCACAGAATCGGAAAAATTACCGATAACCGTGCGCTCGCGTTGCCAGCGGTTTGATTTGCGGCGTTTGGGTGTGCAGGAAATAGCAGACTATTTAAAACATGTGTTAACAAAAGAATCTGTTAAAGCTGAATCAGAAGCATTGTTAACCATCGCGCGGGCTGCCGATGGCAGTGTGCGTGATGCATTGTCGTTGACAGAACGGGTGTTGGCGTATGTCAGTGAGAATATAACGGCCGAAGATGTGCGGCAGGCTTTGGGTATGATAGGTCCTGAAGTCGTGCAACGATTGTCGGATGCCGTGATGGAAGGTGATGCAGCTGCAGCCGTGGCATTGGTGCGTCAGGCTGCCATGCAGGGCAGTGCGCCGCGCGCATTATTGCTTTCATTGTCTGAATTATGGCATCAAGTGGCATGCATGAAGGTAGATGATAGTTTGGTTGCGGATGTGCCATCGGAGCAGGCACAGCAATGGCTTACGCAGGCGATTTCTCATTGTTCTTCTGAAGGCTTGGACTTGCGTTATCAGGTGTTGATTCATGGGCTGCGTGATTTGGGCTTGGTGGATGAGCAACGTGGCGTGGAAATGATTGTCATGCGTTTATGCCATTTGAATATACTGCTTGAAGGTGATAAGGCTTTGCCGAAAAACAAGCCAGTTCAGAAGCCTGTTGCGGAGAATAATTTGAATGCTGTGCCGCCTGAAGAGGTGGTTTCGCAGCAGGCTAAGATGGTGAAGGCGGTTGTTATTGCTGCGCCCGTTGTTGAAAGCATAGCTGTCGAAGAGATTAAAGGTGTCGCAGCATCTTACGAAGGTTGGGAAGATGCAGTTGCAGCATATAGCCAAGTTCGCCCTGGTGTTACAGCTATGTTGGAGCATGTGATTTGCATTGAATATCAAGCATCGCAAGTGCGCTTGGCATTGGATGCACACCAACAGCGAGCCATTGTGCCGCAGGAGCGTAAAGCTTTTGAAACATGGTTGGGGCGTGAAATATTGTGGGAAAATAAAGCACAGGGCGGGCATGTAGAAACCATCTCTACAGTTCGCGCCCGCCATGCAGATGAAGAAAAGAAACGTGTATGGCAACAAGCTGAACAGGATCCTGCGGTACAACTATTAAAACAAGAAATGGATTGCCGTTTGCTGGATGTGCAGCCTGCGGCGAAAGAAAGTGGAGTGAATAAGCCATGATGAACATTGGTAAAATGATGAAAAAAGCTCAAGAAATGCAAGCTAATATGAAGAATTTGCAGGAAGAGTTGGCGAAGATTGAAGTGTGTGGTGAATCGGGTGGCGGCATGGTGAAGGTGATTATGTCGGGTGACCGACAGGTGAAATCCATTGTTATTGAAGATGAGCTATGGGAAGAGAAAGACAAATCACTGATTGAAGACTTGGTGGCGGCAGCAGTGAATGCAGCGAGCCAAACTGCTGAAGAAAAATCCAAAGAAGAGCAACAGAAGTTGATGGCTGGTTTACCATTACCACCAGGGTTTTCGCTTTGATGTATCACTTTCCAGGCATGCCTTTGCCGCTGGCGCAATTGGTGGAGCAATTAAGTGGTTTGCCAGGTATTGGTCCAAAGACTGCGATGCGTTTAAGCTTGAATCTATTATCCAAACCCGAGGAAGAAGTAAAACAATTAGCGGGAACCTTGGCAGGCTTGCATCAAGCCATGGGCTTTTGTTCGCGTTGTGGGAGCTTTGCAGAGCATCAGCATTGCATTGTGTGTGATCAAGTGCGGCGTGATGCTTCGGTGGTCTGCGTGGTTGAGCAGCCTGTGGATGTGTTGATGTTGGAGCGCGGGCAAGGGTTTTCAGGGCATTATCATGTTTTGCACGGGCGTTTAAGCCCTGTCGATGGCATGGGAGCGGAACAATTGAACTTTCCCGCATTGGATAAACGTGTGGCATCGGGTGTTATTCAAGAATTRATTTTAGCCACCAGTGCAACTGTAGATGGTGAAGCGACTGCGCATTTTATTGCACGCCGTTATAGCACCAGCGATGTRAAAGTATCGCGTATTGCACGCGGTGTTCCTGAAGGYGGAGARTTGGAATATTTGGATGAATATACCTTGGCACGCGCATTGGATCAGCGTGTGTTATGGGAACAGACATCCAGTTAAATCGATGAGTCGCTGGTCAGAGAAAAGTCTGACACAGGCTGAACTCAAACATGCCTCTGTACGCGGTGGCGTGATTACATTTGCAGCTCAACTGGTGAAGTTTGTACTAAATATGGCGGTGACCATTTGGCTTGCACATACCCTTGTACCAGAGGACTTTGGTTTGGTTGCCATGGTGATGGTGATTGTTAATTTCTTTGTCTTATTTAAAGATGCAGGTTTTTCCGTTGCGACCATACAGCAAGATACGGTCACGCATGAGCAGGTGAGTTTGCTGTTTTGGTTGAATGCGTTGATTGGATTGTTACTGGCTGGTATTCTATATCTTAGCGCGCCATTTATTGTGTCGTTTTTTCATGAGCCGCGTCTGTTGGAAATTGTACAGGTATTATCATTGGTCTTTGTGGTGGGWGGYTTRGCGATTCASCATGARGCWTTRATGCGYCGWCARATGCGYTTYCGWGGRYTGRTGRTGATWGAGGTKKTKGGKCTYRTRSTWGCTGCNGGTANYKGCAGTYKYTTTGGCTMTTTCWGGMGCRGGYTATTGGGCAATGGTTTGGATGCAGGTGGTGGCAATTGCTGTGCGGGTTGTGCTGTTRTGGTTCGTGGCTGGCTGGCTGCCATCATTGCCTGCTTTGAAAGTAGGTGTGCGAAAAATGGCTGTATTTGGCAGTGAGTTAACGCTTGCGAATGTCATTCAATATTTATCCAAACAATCGGATCAGATTTTATTGGGTTGGTGGTCGGGGGCACATGCCTTGGGCTTGTACAGTACAGCCATGCAAATGTTGTTGTTGCCGATTCGCCAAATGATTGCCCCTTTAACAAGTGTCGCACAGGTAACATTAAGCCGTTTACAGGATGATGATGCAGGCTTTCGCCGTGCTTATTTATTGCTGGTGAAAATTATAGCTTATGCAACGATGCCTTTGATGGCAGTGCTGGCAGTGTTGGCTGAGCCTGTGGTAAAGGTCTTTTTGGGCGAGCAGTGGTTGGATGCGATACCCATTGTGGTGATTTTAGCGTGTGCAGGTTGGATTTTAGCGGTGAATAATACCATGGGCTGGGTGTTGATGGCGCGCGGGCAAGGGCGACGCATGTTGCGATGGAATATGATGATGGCTCCAGCCATGCTTTTGGCTTTTGTTTGTGCTTTGCCGTGGGGGGCTGTGGGTATGGCATGGGCATTCTTGTTGGTTATTTATGCCAGCCGATATTTTCATTTCCGCTATGTGTTAGCAGGAACGAGCATTACACTGAATGATTTATGTAGCGCCTTGTTTTTACCTGCTTGTTTAAGTCTATGTTTGGCTTTGGTGGGCTTTATTGGCATACAGGTGGGTGAAAGTTTGGTTGTTTGGCTGAATTTACTTGTCAGTGTAGTTGCTGTGTTGGTGGTTTTGTTGTTATGCTTATTCTTGGTTGCGCCATTCAAACGTGAAGTGGCAGAAATATGGCAGTTGTTGTTAAGCCTAAAACAGCGCAAGGGGTTATCATGAGTAGCTTGGCGGCATGGCATGATTTGGTGGTAAGGCTGGGTAAGATTCTTACGCGCAAAGCTCATCCTTTACACCAAAATGAGAATATATCGCCATTTTTTATTGTTGGGGCAGGTCGTTCAGGGACGACATTATTACGTCGAATTTTGGTGGCATCCRARCAGGTGCATATTCCGCCTGAGACCTATGTATTGGCACAGGTGATTGAGTATTATCGTCGTAATGCATACCAAGATTGGGAAAGTTTGGTGCTGCATTGCATGGCATTGTTTGAAATGCATCCTGAATTTGACACTTTTCAAATCACCCTTCGCCCACTTTTACCCAAGTTGCATGCATTGCCTGAAACGCAACGTAGTTTGGCAAAAATGCTAGATATGTTTTATCGTTATCATGCTGAACAAACAGGCGTTGTGTGTGAGCGTTGGGGCGATAAAACGCCGATTAATACGTTTGCACTGGATGATATTTATGCTGTATTTCCGCAAGCGAAATTTATTCACTTATTAAGAGATGGGGTGGATGTGGTTCATTCGTGTGTGCAGCGGGGGCTGGTTGCCAACCTCAAGGGTGCAGCACTTCGTTGGCAGCATGCTTTAAAAGCGGTTGAATGTTTTCGAGAAAAACATAAGGAAGCATGTCTGGATGTGCGTTACGAGGCGCTTGTATCTCAGCCAGATGATATTGTACAGGCACTTTGTGACTGGTTGGAAGTGGATTATAAACCGAGCATGATTGATGAAAGCGGGCATGCGGCGGCGTTGGGAGATATGGATTATACCCATTATCAATCTTCTTTGGAAAAGGTGAGTAGCAAGCATATAGGGCAGGGGAGAAAGGCATTGGCTTTACAGGATCAACATGAGCTACAAGTTTTGATAGGAAAAGATTTGCAACGTTTGGGTTATGCCCCCGCGAATGAGAATAAAACATGAGTGAAGACTTTGACCCCAAACAGTATTGGGAAAAACGTTTGAGTGGTAACTATGATTTGCATGGTGTGGGGCTGATTGAGTGGGGCGAAGGCTTTAACCGTTGGCTTTACCGTGTTCGCAGACACAGTTTTTTGAATAGACTGAAATCCATGCAGAAAGATTGGAAAGATGCGCATGTGTTGGATATTGGTTCGGGTACGGGTTTTTATCTTGAGCGTTGGCAAGAGCTGGCGGCAAAAGAAATTTATGGCATGGACTTGACGGAAGTTGCAGTGAAACAATTGCAGTCGAAGTTTCCAGACTTGGCGATTCATCAGGGGGATATTGGTGCTGAATCGGCACCAGATTTACACGCTGACTTTGATGCAATTTCTTGTATGGATGTGCTGTTTCATATTGTTGATGATGGACACTATGCGAATGCTTTTGCCAATATATCGGCGATGTTGAAAAAAGATGGGATGTTTATTTTTTCTGACTCTTGGTTAAAAGGCGATGATGTGCGAGGGGTGCATATTGTTCATCGTTCTAGGACTCAGGTGCAAGCGGCTTTGAAAGATGCAGGTTTTGAGATTGTAGATGTTTACCCAATGTTTGTTTTGCTCAATGCACCCGTGGACAGTAACAATCCATTGCTACGTTTTTGGTGGTGGAGTTTGTACCAAATTGCAGCTCGTTCTCATCTGCTGGGCGGCATATTAGCTGCGATGATTTATCCTTTGGAGCGTTTGTTGTTAAGCATGGGTTGGCATGATGGACCGACGACGAAGGTGATTATTTGCAAGAAGGTTCATTAACCCAATGAGAATTGCCTATTTTCTCAGCGCCTTTCCGAATACATCGGAAACCTTTGTTTTGCATCAAATCGCAGGCGCTGTGCAGGAAGGACATGCGGTGGAAATTCATGCTTATCATGTCGCAGGTCACATTGAACATCCTTTGTTAGAGGCTTATAACTTGTTGGATCATGTGCAATATCGACCATCAGTGCCAGAAAATAAATTACTGCGATTATTCAAGGCATGTTTTTTGATGTTGGGATTGTTTTTTATGGATACTCGGAACTGTGTTGCTTTATTTTCGTTATTAAAGTGGGGTAAAACGAGTGAATGGTTAGAACTTTTTTTTCTCGCATGGTCACTGCGTGGCGGGAAAGGCTATGATGTGATTCACGCGCATTTTGGACCCAATGGTTTAATGGCAGTGCGCTTGCGCCAAGCTGGTTTCTTACAAGGTAAAATAGTCACATCTTTTCATGGTTTTGATGCCAATGTGGTTCCGAATTTATTGGGTAAAGATTATTATCAAAGCCTGTTTGCGAAGGGTGATGCTTTTGTGGTGAGCTCCGAGTTTATTCAGAAAAAACTTTTGGCATTAGGCTTGAAATGTGCGCTTAACTCTTTTTTGTTTTTACGTCGCTTGGTATTTACTTTTTTACGCGCATCCAAATGCGCTTGCATAGGATCAATGGCTTCGCCTTTTTCAACCAGATTCCAGTTACCACCCGTAGCAAGCAAAGTTTCGGTTT
>NVTQ01000108.1 GCA_002401635.1 Pseudomonadota bacterium | reverse complement strand
CTCAGCTTGGTCGGCTCCCAAAGAAACAGCTTGGCGCAAATGATTAAGTTTCATTTGTTCTACTAAGGTGTCGTGTTCATTCATAAATCGCAGTGCCTCACGAATGACTTCGCTTGCATTGTTGTACAGGCCTGAGTTTACTTTGTTCTTTATGCTCGCCTCAAGCGTGGGTGTAAGTGAAATATGCATTATTAAACTCCTATTATATAAGATAGCTTAGCTTGAATTGCCAAAGATTGTCAATCTATGTAATAGTGTAAGGTTGGGTAATCGGATTAAAACAGACTGTGTTTTATTAGGTTTTCAGTTATTCTAATCGGAAATTCCGGGGACATAATATATAATTCAGCCTCATCATTATCTTAAGGTGTAGCACAAAGGTTTGCCTGTCAAACGATTAAGTATTATGTCCCCAGAACCCCAATGTGGCGGTGGTGAGTTGATTTTTATTATCTTGAATGGCTTGCTCCGTACTTTTAACCACAGACCCTCTCAAGTTCGTATTGCCCTGCGTGGTAATCGCAAAACCGCCATCGCCTGTTTGAATGCTGGTTTGCTGACCCACACCACGATAACGCATATCAAGTTTGCTATTGCCATAACTAGCACTGCCACTCGATRTACCATTATTACTACCATAGCCTAGCCCCATACTTGTACTCAGACTCCTACGTTTGGCTGTATCATATTCAGATTCAATATTAAGGTTTCCTCCAATATTGGCTACCAATTTATCTCTAGCATTTAAATTAGCACCTTTGATATGGGTATCTGCTGTGCTGCTTATATTAATCTGATTGGCATTGAGTTGAGCATTTAAGGGCGACATTCAGCACGGAGTTCTTTAAACCAATAAACGCAGTCTTCTGGCGTTGCACTATCTCGTGGATTTGCAGCCTCCACCAAACACTGTTTAAACTCTGCTGGGTCAATCATTGATTTAGCATGCTGACAATACTTACTATTCAACCGCCGCTCAACGCTTGGTTTGGGGATCACAGCATCAGGTTGGCAGGCGGGTGTTTCGGGGTATAACCTGCAAGCTTCTCTCACATTCATACCTCTCTCAATATAACCTTCTGACTCCATACAGAACCTTGCCAGATAATAACGATTTCGATTATACGGATATAATTTAGGGTCAGTCTCTCCAAAAGGATTATTCATTCCACATTCCAGCATGGCTTTCTTAACATCCAGTTCGCTGGCTCCTGATTTTGACCATATTTCATATTCAGGTGGTGGCGGCTGGAAATAGGCTTTGTTACATCCTGTGGTTAATATGGATAGCAATAGCATTATCAATATAAGTCTCATGGCTTGTCCCTGTTTGAATAAATACGAAACGTTTGGGGAGCTCCAAAATCTTTACACTTTTCATCTGGACTCAAACCATAACAATTATGCACCGTATGGTCATGGTCGCCGCTTCCTATATTTAGTGCATTAAACACCTCCTTAGTCTTGCTCGAGCCATCAGGAATTTTGCCATACGTATATGGATTACGGCCTATCCAGTTTCCAACAGGGTCTGTGTTATGGTTCTGTAATTCAACATAGTTTTGCCGACCATTGCTTAACTGATCCAGTTGATTGGCTGCATCCTGTGCATGATCCGCAGGACCAAAATAATGGATGGTGGTATTGCTTAGCACACCAAGATTATTCTTATCTTTCAATAATATCTGCATGGCATTGCCTGTGGTGTCAGTGCCTCGGCTAAGCGCGTAAATATCCAATCCATCTTTGCCATACTTCTTCATCAGCTCAATATTCTTGGCTGTGGCATTCGATCCATCGGCGATGTATCCCTCCAGAAAGTGCTGAAATCCTGCATCCATAAGTTCTTGGAGTACACCATCAGCACCAAAGGTAGATAATAGCTTTTCAGTATCATTATTGACCTCTCCAGCTTGAGGGAAATGAATAAAATACACCTCCCCATCAATGTTTGTCAGTTGATTGGCATATTTCGCTGCAGCGGCAGGGTCATCCAGTTTTCCATTAAATATGCCATTGTTAACGATATGAACTTTGCCATCCTTGCCGGGTTTTAGATTCAGCTTCTCAGGTTCGGTGAGTTCTACCAAGCGCGGTACTTTCTTATCGTCTTTCATTTGAAAAATAACTTTTCCATCCTTGCCTCTCTTCAACTTATACATCTTCGCTTCCTTGATATACGCCGTGCGATACGCCTCATCGGCAAATTTCACTGTTTCCCGATATACTGCCATCTTCAAAGCTTGCTTGGTTTGTGCCATCTGCTGTGCAGCTTCGGCATTGGCTTGGTCTGCCTTGAGATGTGTATAAATCGTATCAACATTAATGGCATCAATGGCTTGCTGGGCTGTTGTGCCAGTTAAAGCTTGCTGCGCCTGATCATCGGTAATATTGACTCGCGCTGTACTCATCGCCGTTACGGTCTTACCAATGGTTTGGCGTTTACCTTCACCATTATTGAGCAGTGCGCCAGCTACAGCTTTGGCTGTACCATATTTGCCCTGCTCGAACATATCTGTCGATAATGAAAGACCCATGCTTTGAGCATCAGCGCGGCTGCTGTTTCGCATATCCGATGTGGTGAGGGTGGCGGTGGTTAGTTGATTTTTATTGTCTTGAATGGCTTGCTCCGTACTTTTAACCACAGACCCTCTCAAGTTTGTATTGCCCTGCGTGGTAATCGCAAAACCTCCATCGCCTGTTTCAATGCTGGTTTGCTGACCCACACCACGATAACGCATATCAAGCTTACTATTGCCATAACTAGCACTGCCACTCGATGTACCATTATTACTACCATAGGACAGCCCCATACTTGTACTCAGGCTTCTACGTTTGGCAGTGTCATATTCAGATTCAATATTAAGRYTKCCRCCAATRYTGGCTACCAATTTATCTCTAGCATTTAAATTAGCRCCTTTRATATGGGTATCKGCTGTGCTGYTGAGGTTAATTTGATTSGCATTGAGTTGMGCGTTGTTATGCGTTARTGAACCTGAAGAGGATTTRCTCCGATCCACACTCRCACTTACACTTGCYYCACTRGAACCATGAATCATTTTGCTAATAGTGATATTACCATGCTTGGTCTCGCTGCTTGATTGCTCGGTATTYTGTGATGATARAATATTCAGCTCKTTGGCAGTGATGTTTATTTGCTCCTGYGCGCTTAAATTACTGCCWYGGATTGTGGCRGTRTKATTTGAACGAANMWTWRWWWTTCTGNGCATTYAGATTCGATGCAACAGCACGGCTRCTTTGCGATTGGCTATTGGTCTTWGTGGCATCAAGCTCAAGTTCTAAGCCWGCATTRAAYCCATAAGTRCTKGCACTCTCACCCGCAGYWTCAATCTCWTSAWMCAAAGCYTTMRTKGYYRSRRYAAYACTTGCYMCTGCMGTRGCAATANTTGCTNARRTGCCACTTAGCATCACCYTKTAAATCATGAATGATACTCTGTAGTTCTGCAATATCATCCTGATTAATCCCRCCGAGATGTTGTTGTTTCTGTAGTTCCCATGTAGCGAGTTGCGTTTTTAACTTGCTGAGTTCTTGCTTATATTCATCATACAACCTATTGGCTGATGACAATGAATCTTTTGCTTTCTTTACAGCTAATGCTGCCTGAATCACTGTGACAGCCTCATGCTGAACCACAACTTTTAACTCAGCCTTACCCTTCATCTCTTTTGAAACGGTTTTCTCGGTGTTCTTGGCTTCGATAATATTGACATCACCGCTGGCTGTAAGGTTCACATCATGCTTAGCAGTTAAGTTACTGCCCTTCACTGTCACATCCCCCTGATTATTATCTTCTGAACTGGCAGTAAGGTTGATGTTATTCCCTACAAGATTGGAAGAGACCACTTCTGTTTTGGTGGTAACTTTATCCGCCTTACTGTATTCAGCCTTAGCAAGCGTAACCGAGGCTTTGCCATCTTTAACCGTAACCATCTTATCTGGGCGGGTAAGCATTTTAGCCACATCACCCATACTTACCGTCAGCTTGGTATGTTTCGAGTAAGTCTTTTCCTCATTATTGACATTTTCTACCGTGATATTCTCTGCTCTACCTGTAAGAGAATCCTCAGCTACCACATTCACACCAGTCAGGGTGATGTCTTTATTGGCATTGAGTGAAACAGTATTGCCACTTAAATTGGCAAGTACTGCGGTTTTGGTCAGTTTACCTTCTAGGTCTTCCTTCTTGGAAAATAACGCGCCGCCCGTAAACCAGCCAGATTTCTTGGTGTGCGTTTCATCAAGTGTGCCATCAAACCCTGCTTGCACATTGATGTTGCCAGCACTATTCAATGCCAATGTCTCTTTGGCACTCACATTTGAGCCTGTCACCGCAATATCACCTACTGTGGTGGTGAGTGAAACATTGCCACCACTTACATTGGAGGCGATATTGATTGATGTAGCCTTCTTACTTGTTGTCTCACTTTTACTCAAAAAACCTTTGCTGGAAAGCTTGCTTTCACGATAGCTACTGTCATTCACAGCAACAATATCAATGGCTTTGGCTGTGATACTCAGATTTTTATCTGCATGAACATTGCTGCCCCGAATCGTAGTTGTGCCCGTGCTATTGATGGTAATATTTTCACCCTCAATATTGGAAGCTAGGTGTTCGGTGGATTGTAATTTAATATAGTTACTTCCATCACCACCCAATGCATCGGCTTTTTTCACCGTGGTTTCAATCGTCACTTCCTTGGCAGTAAGGTTGATGTCTTTGCCTTTCAGATTTGAACCTATGATAGTAATGTTTTCTTTGGCTTGCAGCCTAAGATTGTTGGATGCCTCAATGCTTCCAGCTTCACCTACCAGTGTTTTGGAATCGTGATAACCCGCACCTGTATACGTTACATCCTTTGTCTGACGTTGATTGATGATATTACCATTGCTGGCAACAAGCGTGATGTTTTTACCTTCAATCAAGGCAGATATATTCTTAATGTCATTTTGAGCGATAAGCGAAACATCATTGCCAGCACGAATAGTTCCATTCTGATTGATGATGCTACCATCAGCTTGCAGCGTTACATTATTTCCAGCTTCAAGCAGACCCTGATTGTTTAAATTAGAAATCAGCAGGTTTACATCATCACCAGCGACAATCATGCCACCCTCTAGCTTGTATTGTTCAGCATTGGCAATATAAACCACTGGCACAAGCACTTTCTGTCCAGCCACCTCCTGCTCTTCAAGCCAGACAATATCACTTTTCAATGCAGCCATTTGCGCTTGGGTAAGTGATACACCTGGAATCAATTGCAAATCTTCCTGCGCAGCCAATGCATTATCCATCAAATATTGAAACTGTGCATTATCACTGGTGATGGAACTGTTTAAAAAACGTCTGCCAGTTTGTGCAAAAACACTGTTCCTAATCAGTTTGTTTTCATAAAAAGCATCACCAAGCAATTTTAGTGTGCGGTCAGATGAAAAGTTTAAATTATTCAATAAAAAGCTACTGCTGATAAAATTGCCAAATATGGCAAATTTAGGGTTGGTAACAATCAGAAAGCTGCTTGAAGGCTTGGTCGATACTACAAACAGGCCTTGTGTACCTACGGGCAGGTTTACTGCTAATCTATTATTGGCAGGCAATGTTTTCTGGAATGCCGTGGGTGTTGCATTGATTACCTGATTGGCATTGATACCCAAGCTATTTAAGTTGGTCACATTGCCTGTGATATTCCCTGCTGCCTGCATGGTGGAGCTGACGTTGCCAATCACTGTCTTGGCTGTATTGGTCACAGGAACAACAGCTGTACTACATTTCCATTTCCAGCCCCGCCAAGTCAAGACTGACTTACAAGATGTTACAGACTGCATACTAGTGACCGATACTTTTTTAATCAAATCGACAAACTGATTGGTCAATGCATTGGATGTGATATTGATATTACCACCAGCAGAAATAAGCGAATAATTATTCAGAATCGTATCAGCGTTTAGATTAATATTGCCGCCGCTTAACAACTGCGCTTCTTTAGATCGCGATTGCACAAAGTCTGTTGTCGTTGTGGTGCTGCCCACAGTCGTAGAATTTTGTCCAATCACAGGAGCCGTGGTGGTATTCTGAAAGCTCAACGCATTCACATTGATATTGCCATTAAGTGCCTGCATATCGGCTTGATTGTTGATAATCGAAGCAGTTTTTGCACCTGCCGCATTGGCGGACATGGTAAGATTATTCATAGCAAATATGTTGCTATTGGCGGTATTGCTCAGTGTGCCTGTGGTATACAGGTTCATATTGTTGCCAGCAAACAGGGTTTTGTTGTTGGTTAGGTTGCTTGTGTTCAGTGTTAAATCATTACCAGCATTGAATACACCATCATTGGTCAATGTGGTTCCACTAGCAGTTAAGTTACCTGTACTCTGAATATCGCCTGTATTGTTCAATGTCGTGGCAGTAATATTCATCAAACCTGTAGTGTTTTGCGTTTGATTGGCATTCACACCTGCAATGATAGTGCCTGCATTGCTCAATTGATTGGCATTGATGCTCACAACATTCTTCGCCGCAGCAATCACGCCTGCACTCACATTCATCGTGCCGCCTGCTGTAATCGTTGCATTGGCTCCGCTATAAAGATTGTTTGTTAGATTAACACCATTGGTAGATGTGATATTGATGTTGGTCGCGGCACTTACTTTTTGCAGTACAATCGCGCCGTCATTGTTGATGCTTATATCACCTGTCGATGCCAGCACTTCAGGTGGTAAATTCACGCCCAAACCAGCATCTGTACCCACCAATGTGATAGCATTGGCATACATACCACCCAAAGCCGATGCATCCAAAAGCAC
>NVTQ01000107.1 GCA_002401635.1 Pseudomonadota bacterium | reverse complement strand
AAAGCACCCTCAGTAGCAATAATTTTGTGCAGTGTGCCTTCTTCGACAACTTCGACTTCCATCGTGGCTTTGTCGGTTTCAATTTCCACCAAGACTTCGCCTGAAACAAGTTCATCACCTTCTTTTTTAAGCCAGCGGGCAATTTTGCCTTCTGTCATGGTTGGCGATAATTGGGTCATAAATACATCAATGGGCATGGGTTACCTCGTTTAAGAGTTCACCACGAAGAGCACGAAGAACACGAAGAAAATACCTTGTGCTGTTGTGACTTTGCGGTTTTTATTCAATGATTAAATCAATACGCTTGCTGGGCATTCAATGTGTTTTTTCAGAGCATTCAAATACTCTGCACCGACAGTGCCATCTACCACACGGTGGTCACAAGAAAGGGTTAAGGTCATCATTTTTTTCACAACGACTTGTCCATTTTCTGCTACAGCGCGCTCTTCTGTGCCACCCACCGCCAAAATTGCACCTTCAGGTGGATTGACAATGGCTTGGAATTGTTTGATGCCATACATGCCCAAGTTTGAGATTGAGAATGTACCACCCGTGTATTCTTCAGGCTTCAATGCGCCTTCACGAGCTTTGCCAGCCAACTCTTTAATTTCATTAGAAATTGCAACAATTGATTTCTGTTCTGAGAAACGAACCACAGGTGTAATCAAACCACCTTCAATCGCCACTGCAATCGAGATATGCGCATGTTTATGTTGGAAAGTGTGGGTATCTGTCCATGAGGCATTGGCAGCAGGCACATCAACCAAGGCTTTGGCAACCGCTTTTACAACAAAATCGTTCACACTCAATTTGAACGCACCATCAGCAGATTCATTGAGTTGGGCGCGCAAATCCATCAAGCGATCCATCTGTACATCAATACTTAAATAGAAGTGTGGCACTTGTTGTTTGGATTCAGTTAAACGGCGTGAAATGGCTTTGCGCATCATGCTATTTTCAATCGCATCATACTCATCTGCATGATAAGGCATTGGGCCTGTTGGCAATGGGCGAAGTGCAGTCGGAGTGAATGATTGACCGCCCAAATTGATACCGCGTTTGGAAGCTTTTTCAATATCCGCTTTGACAATGCGACCTTTCGGACCAGTACCTGTAATGGCGGCAATATTGATGCCTTTTTGTTTTGCCAAACGCCGTGCCAAAGGTGATGCTTTGATGCGTTTGTCATTGGCAGCAAGAACAACTGCAGCCATATCGACTTTGATTGTTTGCGCAGTCACTGGGTCGGGTGCTGGTGTTGCCGCAATGGCTTGTGCAACGGGTGCCGGGCTTGCAGGAATATCGGCGGTTGCAGTTGTTTCCAATACAGGTTCTTCACCTGTGGTTTCAGGGATATAATCTTCTGGAACCTCTTCATCATCTTCGGCAATGACGGCAATAGCGGTGCCGACAGGAATCAAGCTGCCTTCTGGGGCAATAATCTTGTGCAGCGTGCCTTCTTCAATGACTTCGACTTCCATCGTGGCTTTGTCGGTTTCAATTTCAACCAAGACTTCGCCTGAAACAAGTTCATCACCTTCTTTTTTAAGCCAGCGGGCAATCTTGCCTTCGGTCATCGTAGGCGATAATTGGGTCATAAATACATCAATCGGCATGGTTTACCTCTTTAGTAGCGTGAGCCACGAAGCGTATGGTTTACCTTCTTCGTGGTATGTTTCATTGTTATATGATTAAGCGCGGTTACACGTAACACGTGCTGCTTCCACAATCTCTGCGACAGATGGCAAAGCATGGTTTTCTAAGTTTGCAGCATAAGGCATGGGCACATCTTTACCTGTAACACGCGCCACAGGTGCATCCAAATCATCAAAGCCTTTTTCCATGATACGGGCAGAAATTTCCGCACCAATACCAGCAAAACGCCAGCCTTCTTCAATCACCACGGCACGGTTGGTCTTGGCAACCGAGGCAAGAATGGTTGCTTCATCCAATGGGCGAATGGTGCGAGGGTCAACAACTTCGGCATCAATGCCCATTTTAGCCAATTCTTCAGCCGCAGCCAGTGCATAACCAGTCATACGAGAGTGGGCAATAAGGGTGATATCTTTACCGACACGTTTGATATCAGCTTTGCCCAAAGGAATAATATATTCACCTTCAGGAACTTCACCAATATCACCATAATTGATTTCGTTTTCAATAAAGATAACAGTGTCATTATCACGAATTGATGCAGCCAGTAGACCTTTTGCATCAGCAGGATTTGATGGCATAACGACCTTCAAACCAGGAATGTTGGCATACCAATTTTCAAAGGCTTGAGAATGCTGCGAGCTTACACGTGCTGCCGCACCACCCGCGCCACGAAACACCATAGGGCAGCTATATTGCCCACCTGTCATGTATTTCATTTTAGCAGCTGCATTAACGATTTGGTCGGCTGCCAAAATAGCAAAATTCCAAGTCATAAACTCAATGATAGGACGCAAGCCAGCCATAGCAGCACCAACACCCAAGCCTGCAAAACCCAGCTCGGTAATTGGTGTATCAATCACACGTTTAGGGCCAAACTTATCCAGCATGCCTTGTGATACTTTGTATGCGCCATTGTATTCAGCGACTTCTTCACCCATAAGGAACACACGTTCATCGCGTTCCATTTCATTGCACATCGCTTGATTCAGTGCTTCACGGTATGTAATTTTAGCCATTATTAACCTACCTGCCTTGGATAAGGGTATGCGTTGGGAATTTCATCGGTGATGATGTCATCCCAAAGTACAGAAAGATCAGGTTCGGGCTGTGCTTCTGCTGCTTTAGCCACTGCGACCACTGCTTTCTTAATATCTTTATCTTTTTGTTTGAATTCAGCTTCTGTTGCCAAGCCAGCTGCAACCATTTGTTTTTGTAAACGTGCAATGGGATCGCGCCCTGTACGCCATTCATTGACTTCATCACGGGTACGGTATGTTGCTGGGTCAGACATCGAATGTCCGCGATAACGGTAGGTCATCATTTCAACAATCATTGGACCTTTGCCAGAGCGTGCGTGCTCCAATGCTTCGCCCATTTTGCGTTCAACTTCCAAGACATCCATGCCATCGACTTGAATGCCAGGAACCTTAAATGAAATACCACGCTTATAGAGGTGCGTTTCAGCAGAAGCACGGCTCAAGGATGTGCCCATGGCATATTGGTTGTTTTCAATAACAAAAACGACAGGAAGCTTCCAAAGCGCTGCCATATTAAAGGATTCATATACGGCACCCTGATTAACGCCGCCATCACCCATGATGGTAATGGATACACGTTTATCATCACGGTACTGACTTGCAAAACCAAAGCCGATGCCAATTGGAACTTGTTCACCCACAATGCCATTGCCACCCACAAAGTTTTTTTCGATATCAAACATGTGCATGGAGCCGCCTTTACCGCCCACAACACCGCCTGCACGCCCGAGCAATTCAGCCATAACCGCAGTTGGATCAGTGCCACGCGCAATAATATGCCCATGATCACGGTAGCTGGTCATCATGTAATCTTTCGAATCAGCAGCTTCTTCCATGCCAACACACACGGCTTCCTGACCATTGCATAAATGACAGAAACCACCAATTTTCTTTAAGCCGTACATTTGCCCAGCTTTTTCTTCAAAACGGCGGATGTATAACATCATGTCATGCATTGCATGCAGACGCTCGGCACTATAAAACTGCCCTTCGTGTGTAATTCCAGCCGTATTATCTTGTTTTTGCTTACCAGCCATGAGACCCCCAAAAGGTGTAGCGAAAGCGAATAATGCCTTGCTCGCAGGTAGGCGGCAAGTTAAAGCATGAGATATTTAATATATCTATATGAACAAACAAGTTTTCCCTAAGCCATGAAAGGGCGGGGCAGTGTTCTTATTGGACGCAACTCGATGAAATAAGCATACTTCATGATAGCAAGGAGCAACGCAATGAATCAAGGCAAACGTTTGGTTTACTCTACAGAGGATGGGCAGATTGGAAAGGCGATGCAGCCATCAAAGTTGGGCAAAAAGAAAGCATTAAAAAAAACTTCGGGAAGTGCAATTAAGAATCCAGCCAAACAGGGTGTAAGGATTTGCAGAGAGAGTAAGGGGCGAGGCGGGAAAAGTGTTTGTGTGATTGTTGGCTTGCCGCTTAATAATGTCGAATTAAAAGTCTTGCACAAAAAGCTTAAAWCCCAGCTTGGRACAGGTGGGGCGGTGAAAGATGGTTGCATTGAGATTCAGGGAGACCATCGAGAAAAGCTTTTGCAGTTGTTAGATAAAGAAGGCTTTAAAGCGAAGCTTTCAGGCGGTTGAAAATATAATCACCCTGTTGTTTGCACAATCAGGGTGATATATTATTATTTAATGCGTTGTTTTGTTTTTTGCCGAATTTACGCGCAGTTTTCTGCCACCAAATTCCGAACCGTTGAGTGTTAATGCTTCGATAGCACCAGCTTTGTCCATTTCAACAAAACCGTAACCTTTAGGGCGTTTGTTTGGACCACCTGTTACCAAGCGTACAGCTTTAACGGTACCATAAGCTTCGAACAAACGTTGAACCTCATCTTCACGGGCATTGAACGGGATGTTTCCGACATAAAGAACATTATCATTACTTTTAGAGCCTTTTGCCAAAGGATTCAAAGCAACCAATAGTCCACCAAACAATGTGCCAATAAGTAGACCCGTTGCAAAGATTGAGGGCTCAGGAGAACCACCCATAGCGAGGAAAGGCATGGCATAATAACCAGCAAGTGAAAACACTGCTGCAACAACGCATAGTTTTATAAAACAAGTGATGCTCATATCAACTATAAAACTCCTGTCGTCTTAAGATGGCGGCAAGACTGCCAAAGTTGGCATCATAATGAAACTTATATCGCAACCATTCAGCTCACCACGGATTTGCACGATTGCGGCGTTAAAAATACTCACCTGCATGAGCAGGCTCCGTGTTTTTGCCTTGCACGCGGGCAAATCAGCGGCAACCTGGAATAGTTGCAAGGTGTTTTCAGGTGCTTGCAAGTCCTCTTATATCAATGCTTTGTCAGAAATCAGGATGCCATCTTCATCACTGTAAACATAATGACCTGGTGTAAAGTGGGCATCAGCAAAGTGTACGGTGATGTCGCGAATCCCTTGTTGGCGCTTGACGGTTTTACGAGGCATGGTTGCCAGAGCTTTGGCACCAAAATCGAGCTTTCCAACATCCACGGAATCACGAATACAGCCAAAAATGATAATGCCTTCCCATCCATGTTTTTTGCCTAGAGCCGCCACTTGATCGCCCATCATGGCACAGCGAAGAGAGCCTGCACCATCCACAACAAGCACTTTTCCTGTGCCATCTTCTTCAAAAGCTTCTTTGATACAGGTGTTGTCTTCAAAGGCTTTGACTGTGCAGATTTCGCCGTAGAACTTCTTTCGACCACCAAAATTCTTAAAAATGGGTGCTGCGACTTGAATGTTTTCCAAGTGCGCATCGTATAAATCATTTGTGTTAAATGGCATCAAGCCTCCATAAGGGGTAATCTTTGCAAGGTGTTGCGTATTTTGCACAGTTGGCAGGCAAAAGATATGTAGGCTAGTTTACGCAGGTGTTTTCAATGCATGCTGGAGGCGAACATGGAGCAGATAGATCAAATAGCGGCGGTGCTGGCGTTAAGCATGGGTGCGGCGTGGGCAAGCGGACTGAACCTTTATGCAGCGGTTTTTATGTTGGGGATGATGGGCGCAACAGGCAACATGGATTTACCGCCTGGGCTAGAAATATTGCAAAACCCTTTGGTTTTATTTGCAGCGGGGGCGATGTATGTTGTTGAGTTTTTTGCAGATAAAATACCAGGCGTGGATACAGCTTGGGATGTTCTGCATACCTTTATTCGGATTCCTGCGGGGGCAATGTTGGCAGCAGGGGCGGTCGGGAATGTTGATCCTGCGGTGGCAGTGGCGGCGGGCATTCTGGGTGGCGGACTGACAGCCGCCACGCATGCGACCAAAGCCGGAACACGCGCGGTAGTAAACACATCGCCAGAGCCGTTTTCAAATTGGGGGCTGTCCATCAGTGAGGATGTGGCGGTGTTTGCGGGTTTATGGACAGCACTAAATCACCCAACGTTATTTGTTGCGCTTATGCTTGTATTTATTGTGTTGTTAATTTGGTTCTTGCCGAAATTGTGGCGCGGAATTAAGCTGGTGTTTGCGAAAATACGAGGCTGGTTTGGCGGTAAGGTGGCGGAGCCCCAAAAGAATTTAGAAGAGGTGAAACATGATTAAACATATTGTGATGTGGAAGCTGAGAAACAAAGCCGATGCTGAAATTGTAAAGGATAATTTGGAGGCATTGGCAGGGAAAATACCAGGCTTATTAAAAGTTGAAGTTGGTATTGATTTTAGTGACAGTGAGCAGTCCGCAGATGTTGTATTATACTCTGAATTAGAAAGTCGCGAAGCTTTGGCAGTCTATCAAGCTCACCCTGATCATCAAGCAGTTATACCTTTGGTGAAGGCTGCGGCGGTGAGTCGGGTTGTGGTGGATTATGAGGTTGCTGGATAGGCTTTCACCACCTCTGATTTGCCCGCCATCAGCGTTAGAAAATGTTTATGTGTAGAATTTATGTAGAACACATTGCGTTTCTTCCTCGCGCTAAAAGCGCCAGCTCTTGGTGATTTCAGGGAAATCAGCGGCAATCTGAATAGCTACTTTATAGATGCTCAATCGTTGCATTGGATAAACATTCGTGACGCTTGCCATCTTGGGGTTATAGTTCGCTTATTGGTATGTATGGGATAATGAGGTTTGTATGTTTCATGGTGTAATGACGGCGTTGGTAACGCCTTTTAAATTGGATGCGAATGGTCAGCATTGCATTGATAAAGATGCTTATTGTGCGCA
>NVTQ01000106.1 GCA_002401635.1 Pseudomonadota bacterium | reverse complement strand
GTATAATCTTGTAGTTTACAGGCTCCACCTTGATCGCACACAGGGCAATCCAAGGGATGATGAATCAACAAATACTCCATCATCATTTCACGATCTTTGGATAAATTCTCAGACTGTGTTGTAACCTTCATACCTTCACCAACGGGTGTACAACATGATGCAGCTGGTTTGTTCCAGCCTTCCACTTCTACCAAACACATACGGCAATTCGCTGCCACACTTAATTCTGGGTGATAACAAAAATAAGGCACATCAGCACCATGCTCACGGCATGCCTCTAAAATGCTTGTACCCGCTGAAACCGTTACTTCTTCGTCATTGATAAATAAAGTGGTCATTCAGCATTCTCCATCAAGCGTTCCTCTACCAGCTCAGGGAAATGTTTCAGCAACGAAAGAATCGGAGCTGCCGCACCATCTGCAAGTGCGCAAATCGTCCTGCCCGCCATATGCACTGCGGCATCATTCAATACTTCCACGTCTTTTTCACAGCCAGTACCTGCTTCTATACGATTCATAATACGCTCTAACCAACCCGTGCCTTCACGGCATGGCGTGCATTGACCACATGATTCATGGGCATAAAAGTGCGCCAAACGACGGGTTAAAGCGATTAAATCTGCTGTTTCATCCATGATAATAATTGCGCCCGAACCCAGCATTGAGCCAGCCTTCATCATGGCATCATAGGTTAATGGCGTATCATAATGCTCCGCTGTTAACCATGGTGTGGACGAACCACCAGGAATAATCACTTTTGGCACGGTTCCATGCTGCAAACCGCCGCAATACTCTTCAATCAACACCTTCAACGAAGTTCCCATTGGCACTTCATAGTTGCCAGGTTTATTGACATGCCCTGATACAGAAAAAATCTTCATCCCTGTATTGTTTGGCACACCAATCGCAGCATGCCAATCACCACCAAACTCTAGGATTGCAGGCACAGTTGCCAATGTTTCAACATTGTTTACTACAGTAGGACAACGATAAAAACCTTCAACCGCAGGAAATGGCGGCTTAAAACGCGGACGGCCAGGACGACCTTCCAACGACTCAATCAAAGCAGTTTCTTCACCGCAAATATAAGCACCAGCACCACGATGGACGGTTAGGTTCATAGAAAACTCTGTGCCTAAAATGTTTTCACCCAATAAATTGGCTGCATAAGCCTCTTCAATTGCCGCATCTACAATATTAGCTTCAGCAAGGAATTCACCACGAATATAGATATATGCATCTTTCACACCCAGTGCAAAACCCGCCATAATCATGCCTTCAATAAGCAAGTGAGGGTCATAGCGCATAATATCACGGTCTTTAAATGTGCCTGGCTCACCCTCATCTGCATTGCATAACAAATACGTTGGTTTGCCTGTATTACGCGGTACAAATGACCACTTTAGACCTGTCGGGAATCCAGCTCCACCACGACCACGCAAGCCTGATTTTTTCACTTCATCGACAATCTGTTCACTATCGAAATCTTTAAATACCGTCGGCAAAAATTTATAAGCACCATTTTTCCGAGCAACTTCAAGACCTGTCTGACCTTCCAAATGAATACGGTCAAAACAAATCGCTTTTACTTGTTTGGGATCCGATGAGATCATGCTTGATCCCCCTCTACGCCAGCATTCACTTTGGTGATGAAAGCATCCATATAAGCCGCATCAACTTTTTCATGGTATTCATTATTTATTTGCACCACAGGAGCGCCTGAACAAGCACCTGCACATTCCACTTCCGTTACAGTAAACATGCCATCGGCGGTGGTTTCACCAACATCAATACCCAAGCTTTTTGTAATGTGCTGCACCAATTCATCCGCACCATTGAGCATACAACCTGCATTGGTACACACTTCTAAACGATATTTTCCCGCTTCATGCTCACGAAACATGGTATAAAACGTCACCACTTCGCGCACTATCATCAAACGCAAACCCAATGTATCCGCCACCAATTGCTGCACAGGCATCGGCAAATAACCAAAATCTTCCTGCGCCATATGCAATACTGGCAATAATGCCGAACGTGCTGCTGGGTATTTTTTCACCAAAGCATCAATCTCAGTCAATCGCTGTTCAGTGAAACGAACGTGCTCTACTTCGCTCATCGATCCACCTCCCCAAACACAATATCTTGCGTCCCTAAAATAGTTACCACATCGGCCAACATATGACCACGACACATATAATCCAAAGCTTCTACATGCGCAAAACCCGATGCGCGTACCTTCATGCGGTATGGCTTGTTGGAGCCATCAGACACCAAATACACACCAAATTCACCCTTTGGATGCTCAACCGCAGCATACACCTCGCCTTCAGGCACATGATAACCTTCAGAGAAGTGTTTAAAGTGATGAATCAACGCTTCCATATCACCCTTCATCGAAGCGCGTGATGGCTTGCTCAAACGCGCATCATCCGATTTGATTGGGCCTTCGTTAACAGCCAACCATTCAATACACTGGCGAACAATCTCATTGGACTGACGCATTTCTTCAACACGCACCAAATAACGATCATAACAATCACCCGTTGCGCCAACGGGAATATCAAATTCCATCTTATCGTAAACATCATAAGGTTGTGTTTTACGCAAATCCCACTCAATGCCCGAACCACGAATCATTGGCCCACTAAAACCCCATGCCAACGCAGCTTCTTTATCCACAACACCAATATCAACATTACGCTGTTTCCAAATACGGTTTTCTGTAAGCAATGTTTCATACTCATCGATGTAACCTGGGAATGTGTCTGTAAAAGCTTTGATTTTTTCCAAAAGACCTTCTGGCAAATCTTGGCTTACACCACCCGGGCGAAAGTAAGCGGCATGCATACGCGCACCCGATACTTCTTCATAAAAATCAAAAATATCCTCGCGCTCACGARAGCAATACAAGAATACTGTCATCGCGCCAATRTCCAAAGCTGCGGCACCCAACCACAAGCAGTGGTTCAAAATACGTGTTAATTCTGCATACATCACACGGATATATTGTGCACGTTCAGGCACTTCAACAGCCATCAATTTTTCAACAGCCAAAGCATAAGCATGCTCATTTGCCATCATCGAYACATAATCAAAACGGTCAAAATAAGGCACGTTCTGCAAATACGTTTTATATTCAAATAACTTTTCAGTGCCGCGATGCAACAAACCAATATGCGGCTCAGCACGCTCAACCACTTCGCCATCGAGCTCTAACACCAAACGCAATACACCATGCGCAGATGGATGCTGTGGACCAAAGTTTAACGTATAATTTTTAATCTCAGCCACGGTCTACCCCCGGCCACGTTCTTTCAATCAAAACWCGGTTCTCYAAYTTGTTCGGGCGATAAACRCARCGCCATTGTTCTTCATCAAAGAAAATTTCCGTGCGCCCCGTCAATGGGAAATCTTTAAGCATTGGATGCCCTTCAAAACCATAGTCAGTCAACAAACGACGCAAATCAGGATGGTGATTAAAAATAATACCATACATTTCAAATGCTTCGCGTTCAAACCAGTTCACCGTCGGCCAAACTTCAACAACAGAAGAAATCAGCTCCCGTTCTGCCAACAACACTTTCACACGCAGACGTTTGTTATGCTGAATTGAAAGTAAGTTATATACCACTTCAAAACGCGGATCACCACCAACAAAACTAGGATGCTCAGACATATCCACACCACACAAGTCAATCAGCATCTCATAACCCTGCTCATCTTTCAGGTGATGACATATATCAACAATAACCTTCCGATCCACCACAACCACGGGGCAATCAATGCCCTCACTGATGGACTGCACAGCATCACCAAAACGCTCTTGCAAACCAGCCAATTCCAGCAACGCTGTTTGTTCCATGTCTTGCTCTTGTTTTATATCGCTCATATCGACTACCGCGCTATCGTATTGGTACGTTTAATTTTTTCTTGCAACTGAATAAAACCATACAGCAATGCCTCTGCTGTTGGCGGACAACCAGGGACATAAATATCAACGGGCACAATGCGGTCACAACCGCGTGTTACAGCATAAGAATAGTGGTAATAACCACCACCATTGGCACATGAACCCATGGATATAACCCAACGTGGCTCAGCCATTTGATCGTAAACTTTACGCAAAGCGGGTGCCATTTTGTTGCACAATGTACCAGCAACCACCATCACATCCGACTGACGCGGTGATGGGCGAAACACAATACCAAAGCGATCCAAATCATAACGTGAAGCGCCCGCATGCATCATYTCCACAGCACAACATGCCAAACCAAAGGTCATCGGCCAAAGTGAGCCTGCGCGTGCACCATTGATTAACTTATCAGCAGTGGTTGTAATAAATCCTTTATCAAGCAGCCCTTCTATTCCCATTGCAAGGCTCCCTTATTCCAAGCGTAAATATACCCAACCAGAAGGACAATCAAAAACAACATCATCTCAATAAAGCCAAAAATACCGATTTGATCAAGCACAACAGCCCAAGGGAAAAGGAAAGCAGTTTCCAAATCAAAAATCACAAAAAGAATCGCCACCAGATAAAAACGCACATCGAAATGCATACGCGCATCTTCAAAAGCCTCAAAGCCACATTCATAGGCTGACAGCTTCTCTTTATCTGGTTTTTGCTCTGCAACCATCACAGTTATCATCAGAGGCATGGCACCCATACCCAAAGCAACCAAAATAAAAATGAAGATGGGTATGTATTCATTAGCCAAATATTCGGCACCCATGGTATCCCCCCCTTGCGATGACAACATCAACACCCCTGCTCATGTTGCCACAGACTAAATCTGCGAGCCGCGTTTCTAACAGCAGCCTCTATAACGGTCAAGAATTTACATTAAAATCCTTTAATCCATAAGGGTATTTTAGGGTCTGAAGGAAACCGAATATCACAACTGAAAATAAAAAAAGCCCCTGATAAATCAGGAGCTTAAATTGGTGGAGGCGGTGGGAGTCGAACCCACGTCCGAAAACCATCAGCCAATGGATCTACATGTTTATTCTGTTCAAGCAGCACCTGAAGGAAGTTGAACAGACAAGACGCCCAACAGGTCGGTTCGTTACTTTTTAACCTCCGGCGACACGAGTCAACATCTCCGAATAGCGATTCCATCTAAATTGCCCTGGTTTCCTAATGGATGGACACCTCAAGATCAGGGTAACTTACGCAGCGTAAGCTAGTTCTACTTCGTCGTTTGCAATTATTGCAAGTGGCCTGGGTAACGGGCGTACCTACCCGACATGCACCAAAGGGTTCAGCATCTTCGTCGAAACCAGTCGCCCCCGTGGAACGGTGGAGTGAACATCGGGGTCAGGTCTTGCAATCATGCATTTCCTCTCATGTTCTCTGCTTACGCTAACATTAATCAAAAATTGATAAACTACAATAAAATGTGGCTTTGCAAGACCTGACCCCAAGTTCTATTGATTTCATTCGTAATATTCAATATCACCCATAATCTTAAGGGTCAGGTCTTGCAATGCCGCATTAAATGGTAAGTTTATTGTTTCATGTTATGGTGGTGAATGATGAAAAAAAGGGGGAAGGTAAATGCATGATTGCAAGACCTGACCCCGAAGGTGTGACCCCGAAGGTGTGGCTTGGACAGTGAAGAAATAAATAAGCTTGTTCTTGCCAGTAAGTACGATCCATTTGTTCCAATGCGATGGGTGAATTTTATTTAACAATGGAGTCAGGTATTTGCCGAAGCTGTAAAAAAAGTTGGTCATTATTTCATCTGCCAAATTTAGCCAGTCTTTATTTTTTACATCCAACCCTGTACTGCACTATATTTGGTTGATTAGGTTCTTAATAGTAAGTTTTGTTCATTTGCATATTTTTCAATATTAGGCAACCAGTTTGTAATTGTTTTTATATTTTTTTCTAAGAAGCCTGACTCAATTTTAATGCTTTTTCCAAGAAAATTTTCATTCTAAACACTGACACCATTTATCTGCGATATTTCACCTATTAATAATTCTGAGTATTTATATGAGTTAAGAAGACCTGAAGCATGGGCTATACAATTTTTAATATGTATTAGAGTTGCTATAAAAGTTATTTCCTTTTTAAGGTTTAATGTAGCTTTGGAGTTAAAAGTCATTAATATATTAACAGAGTCATTTTTATCGAATTCTTTTTCTTTAATTGGGAATAATGCTCTTTGAGAGAGTGACAACAAACACCATTCAATTGTAGTGACCAGTGTTACGACCCCTGCATATCGTATGCTTTGAGTTAAACTAACATCAAACCTGTACTCTACACTATATATTTCTTGTTGTTGATATTGAAATGTTAAATTTGGATCGTCAAATTCCACTTTATCGCATTCAATTTTTGAGTGTATTAATGCTAGCTTCCTTTCCCTTTGTATATTATTTTCAGAAAATATAATAAAATCTTTAATATCACCTAACATAGAGCCAATATCTAAAGAAAAGAATGTCTGACCTAGAATGTTTTGAGTGCCCATTAATACAATATAAGACTTGGTTTGGTAAGCGTCAAGTAAACGGGGTCAGGCTTTTATAATTTGATATTGCACGTAGAGACAGCATACTTATTAAGCAGTGTGCATCCTCAAAATAGCTTAAATGTAGCTTAACCAATGCTCATGCTCAGGGCTGCGACCATGCACCACATCAAAATACTTGCTTTGCAATTGTTTGGTAATTGGACCGCGTGTACCTGAACCAATCGAGCGACCATCAAGCTCACGAATTGGTGTTACTTCTGCGGCAGTGCCTGTAAAAAATGCTTCATCAGCGGTATAAACTTCATCACGTGTAATGCGTTTTTCTTTCACCGTGAAACCAGCCTCTTCAGCCAACTGCATCACCGTTGCACGCGTAATACCATCCAATG